>CAZYDV010000466.1:0-4018 GCA_964646405.1 uncultured Granulosicoccaceae bacterium
GCAGGCGATGCTAAAAGACTGGGGCTCATGGGATGGTGACTTCTGTGAACTGACGGCAGAACTGCGCGGCGAGGTATTGTCCATCGCCAATGCGTCACCGGCGGACTTCGCCTGTGTCCCGATCCAGGGCAGCGGCACGTTTGTGGTCGAGGCCATGCTCGGCAGCCTGCTGCCACGCGACTCGAAAACCCTGGTGCTGGCCAATGGCGCCTACGGCAAACGCTGTGCCGAAACCCTGGCGTATCTGGGTCGCGAACATCGGGTGCTCGACAAGGGCGACTATCTACCCCCACGCGGTGATGAGGTCGCGCAACTACTCGAAGCCGATCCAGCGATCACACACGTGGTGGCGATTCACTGTGAGACCAGCTCCGGCATCTTAAACCCGATTGAAGAGATCGCGAAAGTCGTCTCCGACGCCGATCGCCATCTGCTGATCGACTCGATGAGCGGCTTCGGCGCACTGCCGCTGCGCTGCGGAGAGATCCGCTTCGACGCATTCGTATCATCGGCCAACAAGTGTATCGAGGGGGTGCCCGGTTTTGGCTTTGTGGTCGTGCGAAAATCTATTCTCGAGGCATCACAGGGCAACAGCCACTCGCTGAGTCTGGATCTGCACGCACAGTGGACGTACATGGAAAAGACCGGCCAGTGGCGCTTCACGCCGCCGACCCACACCGTCGCCGCCTTTGTCGAAGCCCTGCGATTGCACCGGCTGGAAGGCGGCGCGCCGCGTCGATTGGCGCGCTACACCCGCAACCGCAATGTCATGGTGGCCGGCATGCGCGAATTCGGCTTCGAGACATTGCTGCAGGACGATTGGCTGTCGCCCATCATCGTGACCTTCTTCAACCCGGCCGACCCGCGCTTTGAGTTTCGCGCCTTCTACGACCATCTCAAGCAACGCGGCTTCATCATTTACCCGGGCAAGCTGACGGTCGCCGACAGCTTCAGGGTCGGCTGCATCGGCAAAATGAACGACAAGGTGATGCTCGAACTTGTCGAAGCGGTTGGCGATACACTTGTTACAATGCGGGTGTCGAACGCGACCGCCCCGGCAGGCGCCCTGCGCGAGCGCGAGGTGCTGGCGGCAAAATAGCGCACACATCACCAATTGCAGGATACCCAATGGCTGATATTGTCAGTGTCAATGGACGCGACTACCCTACGCCCAATCGCCCGCTCGTCGTCGTTTGTCTGGACGGATGCGAGCCGGAATATCTCGATGTGGCACTGGCGGCAGGCCGGGTGCCAGCACTGAAACGGGTGATGGACAAGGGGCGCTCCCATCTGGCCCACAGCGTCATTCCAAGCTTTACCAATCCCAACAACATGTCCATCGCCACCGGCCGGCCACCGTCAGTTCATGGCATTTGCGGCAATTTCCTGTACGAGCCCGAGACTGGCGAAGAGGTGATGATGAACGACGTGCGCTTTCTGCGCGCACCAACCATCTTCAGTCACTACTACAACAACGGCGCAAAGGTCGCCATCGTGACCGCCAAAGACAAATTGCGCGCCCTGTTGGGCTCGGGTTTGAAATTCAACGACGACCGCGCGATGTGCTTTTCATCCGAGCGTTCGGACACCACCACCCAAGCGGAGCACGGCATGGACAACGCCGCCCACTGGCTGGGCTGGGACGTGCCCGACGTCTACTCGGCACGACTGAGCGAGTTTGTGTTTGCCGCGGGTGTGAAACTGCTGAATGAGTTCCAACCGGACGTCATGTATCTAACCACGACCGACTACGTTCAACACAAGTACGCGCCCAACGACGAAGACGCTATCGCGTTCTACGAGATGTTCGATGGTTATCTCGATCAACTCGATCAAATGGGTGCCGCGATCGTCATCACCGCCGATCACGGCATGAAACCGAAACATCTGGCCGATGGCAGTCCGGATGTGGTCTACATCCAGGATCTGATGGACCAATGGCTGGGTGAGGGGCGCGCGCGCGTAATCCTGCCGATCACTGACCCCTACGTGGTCCATCACGGCGCCCTGGGCTCATTCGCCACCGCCTATCTGCCCGAGGATGCCAACGCCGCCGATATAATCGACAAGCTCGCGGCGATCGACGGCATCGATGTGGTGATCGACAAGGCCACCGCCTGTGATCGCTTCGACCTGCCGGATGATCGCATCGGCGATATCGTGCTGGTCTCCTCAGAGAACAAAACCATCGGCACCTCCGAACATCGCCACGATCTGTCTGGCCTGAATGAGCCGCTGCGATCACACGGAGGGCTTAGCGAGCAGGTCGTGCCGTTTATCGTTAACACCCCGCTGGACGATCTGCCACAGGCGCCTCAACTGCGCAACTACGATGCATTTTTCTACGCCGCGCGCGCGGCTCACCAGGCGCTCTCATGACAGATAAAACCCGTTCAATTCGACACGAGTCCATGCGCATCGCCGGCCGCAAGGTCGACAGCGACGGCGTGATCGAGGTGCACTACCCGTACACCGACGAAGTCATCGGCACCGTACCGGCAGGCAAGGCGGAGCACGCGCGTGAGGCGTTTGATATCGCCGCGAAGTACCAGCCCACACTCACCCGCTACGAACGCCAGCAGATCCTGTTTCGCACAGCCGAACTGCTGACCGCTCGCACAGACGAACTATCCGATCTGCTGACGCTGGAACTGGGTATTTCAAAAAAGGATTCACTGTACGAGGTGGGCCGCGCCTACGACGTTTTCACGCTGGCAGGCCAGATGGCGATCAACGACGACGGCGAGATCTTCTCATGCGATCTGACCCCGCAGGGCAAGGCGCGAAAGATCTTCACCATGCGCGAACCGCTTAACGCGATATCAGCGATCACACCGTTTAATCACCCGCTAAACATGGTGGCACACAAGATCGCGCCGGCCGTTGCGACCAACAACTGCATGGTGTGTAAGCAGACTGAACTCACACCGATGACCGCACTGCTGCTGGCCGACACACTCTACGAAGCCGGCCTGCCGCCAGAGATGTTTTCGGTCGTAACCGGCTGGCCGCAGGAAATCGGGCCAGAGATGATTGGCAATCCACACATCGATCTGATCACCTTCACCGGCGGTGTCCCGGTCGGCAAGATGATCGCCGAAACCGCGGGCTACAAACGCACCGTGCTGGAACTGGGCGGCAACGATCCGCTGATCGTATTGAACGACCTCGACGACGACGATCTGGCCAAAGCCGCCGATCTCGCCATCGCCGGTGCAACCAAAAACTCCGGCCAGCGCTGCACCGCCGTCAAGCGCATACTGGCACAGGAGCGCATCGCCGATCGTCTTGCAGAAATGTTGCTGGAGCGCGCCAAAAAACTGAACTTCGGCGACCCGATGAACCCTGACACCGATTTGGGCACTGTCGTGCATGCCAAGGCTGCTGAGACGTTTGAAAACCGCGTACATCAGGCCGCCGAACAGGGCGCCAACATTCTGTATCATCCGGGACGCGAGGGTGCGCTGCTGCCACCGATCGTCGTCGATCATGTCCCCCACCAGTCCGAACTGGTCCTGGAGGAGACCTTTGGCCCGGTGGTGCCGATCATCCGCGTTCCAGACAACGACGAACAGGTGATGGAGATATCCAACTCCACCGCGTTTGGTTTGTCGGCTGGTGTTTGCACCAACAACTTTCATCGCATGAAAGCTTATATTCAGGGGCTGAAAGTCGGCACCGTTAATATCTGGGAAGTGCCCGGTTATCGAATCGAAATGTCACCGTTTGGCGGTATTAAGGATTCGGGCCTGGGGTATAAGGAAGGGGTGATTGAGGCGATGAAGAGTTATACGAATGTTAAGACCTGGTCTATGCCATGGGATTGATTTGTACTTTGAAAAGCGCAAAGTACCAAATGCTTTTTACCTGCCTCGGATGTGGCTGTCACCACTTTGTAAAGGTTCCTCGCCGGCGGGGCCGCGCTGAGAGCACATTCCTGTGCTCGCAGCGCTATGTGCGACGTCCTGTCCTGGGTACGGACTTTTGAAGCGCAAAAGTAACAAAACGCTTTCTACCC
>CAZYDV010000467.1:0-3998 GCA_964646405.1 uncultured Granulosicoccaceae bacterium
GGCTGGGTCGCAGAGTTCGAGGCGCTCAATGGAGAATACCTGTGCGTCGTCAGTCGCGACGATGCCGGTCGCGATGAGCTGACGCTGCATCTGGAGTCGCGCACCCCAAGCGATGCCGCACTCGCCACAAGCGTCAGTGAACGTATGCGCACCGGCCTGGGGCTGGCGGTACAAATTGTGTTGTGCGAACCCGGTGCGCTGGCGTTGCAAACACAGGTAGAACACCGGCAAAAAGCGATCCGCCTGATCGATCAGCGTTTCGACTCATGAGTGATGCTGACGAAGACATAACCCCAGGCGTTGCGGACATCTCCCGTCAGTTGCGCAACGGCGAATTGACATCAGAACAATTGACGCTCGATTACCTGGCGGCGATCGATCGATTGAACCCGACATTGAATGCCTACATCACCGTGCTGCACGATAGCGCGTTGCAGCAGGCGAAAGCTGCCGATAAGCGAATACGACGCGGCCAGTCGAAGTCGCCACTGGATGGTGTGCCACTGGCGCTGAAGGACAATATCGATGTTGCCGACGTGCCTGTGACCAATGGCGTCGGCGCATTGCGTGACCGAATCGCCGAATCCGATGCCGAGGTCACGCGACGCTTGCGCCAGGCAGGTGCGGTGATACTGGGCAAGTTGAATATGGATGAGGCAGCGCTTGGCGCCACCACCAACAATCCACACTTTGGCCGCTGCGATAACCCGCGCGTACCCGGTGATACGCCAGGTGGTTCATCCGGTGGTTCGGGTGCCGCAGTTGCAGCCCATTTGTGCGCCGCGGCACTGGGTAGTGACACTCTGGGTTCGGTGCGCATACCGGCGGCCTATTGCGGTGTGGCCGGGTTGTTACCGGGAAGCGGTCAGGTATCGCGTCGCGGACTGTCGCATCTGTCGGTATCACTGGATCGCGTGGGTGTGTTAGCGCGTAACAGCGACGATGCCGGTATCGTCTATGACGTCATTCGCGGCTACGATTACATCGATGATCAGTCTCAGTTGGCGGCCGAACAGATTCAGTCAGGGGTTGATCTTGCCGGCGCATCGATTGCGATGATTGACTGTGCGCCCTTTTGTAATTCCAACGATGGCGCAGACATCATGGCGAGCACAAGGCGCGTGCTCGACTATCTGGCATCGCGCGGCCATCGGGTTACTGACCACTTGCCCATACCCTGTGATTTCACCGAATTGCGTCGAGCATCGCTGCTGGTGATCGAGGCAGAGGGTAGTGTCGCCTGTAGCGACTGGTTGCAGCGCGATGGCGTGAGCCAGACGTTACGCAAGTTTCTGCAGTATGGGGCCGAGTTGCCGGCACATAAAATTGAACTGGCACGCACGGCACTGCGTGCCGGGCGAGTCGCCTGGCAATCACTGTTGCAGCAACATGATTTCCTGCTACTGCCGAGCGCACCTCAGCTTAGTTTTCCGCGCCACGCATCGGTGCCCGACAATCAGGCCGATTTCACCACGCCCGCGAGCGTGGCCGGGCTTCCGGCAATCAGTATCGCCGTGGGGCGTGCTGCCAATGGGCGGTGCCTGTCGGTGCAACTGATTGGCCGATCGGGTAGTGAGCGATCATTGATCGCAATGGCGAGAACAATAGAAGAGGAGTTTGGCATTGACTGAATCCGTCTGCCGCTGGCCCGATGGCGCACGGCTTGCGCTGTCGATTGTGGTGAATGTAGAGGAGGGCTCGGAGCTGTCGATTCGCGATGGCGATCGCGGACCTGATCCGGTCGACGAACTGGGTATCGCGTTGCGCAAACCGATTCGCAACTACGGCAATGAATCCAATTACGCCTATGGCATCAAGGCGGGCTTTCCGCGGATCGTGCGCGCACTGGATGAATACAGCGTCAACGCCACCTGGACGGCAGCCGCGCTGGCGCTGGAGCGCGCGCCCGCCGTTGCCAATGGCATCGTCGCGCGTGGCGATGAAGTCTGCAGTCACGGCTGGCGATGGATTCATCATTTTCATCTCGATGAAAAAGAAGAACGTGAATTTATTCGCAAGTCAGTGCAATCGATCGAGCGCAGCACCGGCGATCGGCCGGTGGGCTGGTTATCGCGCTATCTGCATACCGCTAACACCCGCCGGCTGCTGGCAGAGGAGGGATTCGAATACCACATGGATGACTACAGTGACGACCAGCCATTCTGGCAGCGCGAAAATGGACAGCCGATGCTAGTCATGCCCTATGCGCTAGACTCCAACGACATGAAATTCTGGACCTCGCCATCGCTTGTGCCCGCGGATTGGACGCGCTATGCCTGTGACACCTTCGATTGTCTGTATGCTGAAGGCGTCGAGCAATTGCGCATGATGTCGCTGGGTCTGCATCTGCGCGTGATTGGACGGCCGGGGCGCATCGGTGCCTTGCGCGAGTTTCTGCAGCATGTTTCCGGTAAGCCCGGGGTGTGGATGGCGACGCGTCGGGACATCGCCCGTGCTTTTGCATCGCAGGTCCCGTGTCCCTGAAATGAATCTGTTTGCGGCTTTGGTGTCTGAGCCACATCCATTCGCGTGTAGTGAGTAACGACTCTGAATAAAAAAACCAAGTGGCAGAATATCAGCCTGTTGATCGTTGCCGAAGTGGCGGCGATGAGCCTGTGGTTCGTCTCGGCTGCGATCCTTGGCGACATGCTGCGCGAGGTGGCGATGTCGCCATCGATGCAGGCGGCGTTGTCTTCATCAGTACAGGGTGGTTTTGTCGTCGGGGCACTGTTGTCTGCAGCGCTGGGTATCGCCGATCGCTATGAGCCGCGGCGGGTGTTCGCGATCTGTGCTGCGTTGGCGGCACTGTCCAATCTGCTGTTGTTGCTGGTGCCGCCCGGCAGCATGTCGGCGATCTTGTTGCGCGCGCTGACCGGTGCGTTTCTGGCCGGCGTCTATCCGGTCGGCATGAAGATCGCGGTCGGCTGGGGCGAGGCGGATCGCGGCCTGCTGGTCGGTTTGCTAGTGGGTGGCTTAACACTTGGCTCGGCAGCACCGCATCTGCTGGCCTTTGTCGGCGGCGCGGACTGGCGCACGACAGTGATCTGGGCGTCGGTGCTGGGCATGTTTGCAGCAGGGCTGGTGCTGGTGACCCGCAATGGCCCCTTTCACGCGACGGCGGCGCGATTTGAAATCAGCGCCATTCGCCTGGCCTGGACCAACGAGGGTATTCGCCGCGCCTATGGCGGTTATCTGGGGCACATGTGGGAACTCTTTGCGATGTGGGCCTGGATCGGCGTGGCGCTGGCAGTCAGCTTTGGCTATCACATGAGCGCCGATGCCGCCGCGCACTGGGCCAAAATCACCACGTTCGCCGTGATTGGAATCGGCGCGTTGACCTGTGCGGTTGCCGGTTATATCGCCGATCGCATCGGCAAGGCGGAGTTAACCATTATTGCGATGGCAGTCAGTGGTGTATCAGCCGTGCTGTTTGCCGTGACGTTTGGTTGGAGTGTTTGGCTGAGTATTGTGATTGCCGTGATTTGGGGAATGGCAGTGATTCCCGATTCTGCGCAGTTTTCGGCGCTGGTGGCTGACCATGCGCCAGCTGATCAGGCCGGGTCGCTGATGACTTTTCAGACCGCACTTGGGTTTGCGCTGACGACGGCTACGGTGCAGTTTGCGCCGGTTGTGGCCGGGGTTATTGGGTGGCCGTGGTTGATGGGGTCGCTGGCGTTGGGGCCGGTTTTTGGGATTTGGGCTATGTGGGGGTTGAGGAGGTAATTGGTTTTTTTTGCTGCGCTGGTTTTTTCGCTCTGGCTTGCTGTTTTGGCTTGCTTCTGGTGCTTGGCATCCTTGCCTTTTTTCTGCGCGTCCCGCGCGCCGAGGTACTTTTGAAAAGCGCAAAAGTACCCAAAACGCTTTTGCCTGCTTCGGTGTGGCTGTCGCCACTTTGTAAAGGTTCATCGCCGGCGGGGCCGCGCTGAGTGGCCATCCCTGGCCACACAGCGCTATGTGCGACGTCCTGTCGCACATACCCCTTGTCGATGAACCTTTCC
>CAZYDV010000468.1:0-3996 GCA_964646405.1 uncultured Granulosicoccaceae bacterium
CGCGTTGAATGGGGCGTTGCACGTGCAGGAAAGCGCGCCGGAACGGGTAGAGGTAAAACTCGATCTCTATCAGCAGCTCGATGCACTGGCAGCTCCAGAAACCGTGTTGGCCAGCTCCACATCGGGCATCCCCGCGTCAGCGTTTACCGAGTCACTGGCGAATCGGCAGCGATGCCTGGTGGCCCACCCGATCAATCCGCCGCATATTATTCCACTGGTCGAGATCGTACCGGCACCCTGGACCAGCCCGGCCGTAGTGGCGCAGACCCGGGAGCTGATGACTCGCATTCGGCAATCCCCGATTCAGCTCAATCATGAAGTTAAAGGTTTTGTCGTCAACCGCCTGCAAGGGGCACTGCTTGCTGAAGCATTTAAATTGGTAGATGACGGCGTGTGCAGCGTGGCCGATGTCGATGCAGCCGTCGCCGATGGCCTTGGTCTGAGATGGTCTTTTATCGGTTCGTTTGAAACTATTGATCTCAACTCACCCAAAGGCGTACGGGGCTATTGCGATATGCTGGGCGACTTGTATTTCGATCTGGCGAAAGAGCAGGCCGAAGCAAGGCCCTGGCGTGAAGAGCTGATTGCAGAAATTGAACGCCAGCAACGTACCGGATTGGATGAAACCGGGATACTGCAGCGACAAGTCTGGCGCGACCAGCGGCTCGCGCAACTGGTAGGCGATAAGAAACGTGCAGATGAGACGTTGGGCAAGTAACGCCATCTGAATGTCAAACGTCGATTCAATGCAATGCGAAGTAGCTTCCGTGAGGGTTGGCGGGTTGTTTTAAATTTCTTGCTCCCACTTAATCTGGCCGCCTACTTTGACTTCGGTGGGTCTCAAGCGCTTTCAAGAGGGTGGCAGGCGGACTGGCCGATCTTGTGCCAGATAAAGATTTAACGGAACTTCAATGCTGGTTTAGCAACTTATTCAATAAGCCACTTTCACGTGCGTCTTCCAGATCATCGCTGCCGCCAATATGGCGTCCGTCAATGAAGATCTGCGGTACCGTGTGGCGACCTGATCGCTCTATCATCTCCTTACGCAGAGAAGGCTTAAACGTGATGTCTTTGACCGTGAAGTTCGCACCGAGATCCGTCAGGGTGCGTTTTGCCCTGGAGCAATAGGGGCAAAGCAGTTTGCTGTACATTTCAATTTCAGGCATGGTTCGGGTTAGCCGGTATGCTCTCCGCAAGTGGTTATACAGAAAGTTTTGCGTATTAAAGTTGAATACGCCCTATGCCATCGATAGAACGTCGCAGTACCTGATCATCACATTATCGATAATATCAGATATAAGGTTTACGCAACAATGCGTTGACTTCGCTGCTGCTGAAATACGCTTGGACTGTGGGCAATAAAGCCGACGACCTGCCGTGATTGATCTTATTATTCTGAACTATTTCTCTTTCGGCAGGTTAGCGACCTTGCAATGCCAATCAGGGCCAGAAAAAGTATTAGCGGGAATACAGGATCTTTGCGTCCCCCAGTGCTCAGGCTGCATGACGGATGTCCTTTCAGGCCTGTGCGAATGACCCCCAGGCTAGCCTGTTGAAAATCCGGTATGCCATTGCTGTCAATGTCTGGCAATGCCATCCCGATTGCCAGTGATACGATTGCCGCATCGGCATAGCCATCGCCATTTGCATCGGGATCGAACTGGTCTGCAATATCATCGCCATCGGCGTCAATGCTGCTGTTCGCGTCGTTTGATATGTTATTAGTCATGCTATCTTTGGCATTGGCCAAATCTGCCGAGTCGTTCTGGAAAGCCAGTTGACTAGCATCCATGCGATCGTCGATACCGTCGGTGTCGATGTCGTCGCCTAGAGTATAGGTAACGTCTACGCTATCTGGAATACCATCCTGATCCTTGTCGGCCATTGAATCAACGATGCCGTCATTGTCAGAGTCAATTCCGCCAGCCTCTACCAGGTCAAAGATTCCATCCTGGTCACTGTCGGTGTCGAGATGATCAGCTGTAGTGTCGTTGTCTGATACCTGAATCTCATAGGGCAGTAGAAATACGGCGTCATCGATGCCGTCGTTGTTTGTATCCTGAACATTGTCTATTCTGCCGTCGTTGTCAGTGTCGGTACCACCCAGTTCTACCAGATCGGGTATGCCATCCTGATCACTGTCGACGTCGAGGTAGTTCGGAATGCCGTCGAAGTCTGTATCAGTTATTGCCAGTGGTGTGGTCTGGACATAGTCAGCGAGCCCGTTGGCATCGGTGTCCGCTAAGATATCCAGAATAAAGTCTAGATCCTGATCCTCTGCGCCTGCTTCGACCACATCGGAAATACCATCATTGTCTGCATCACGATCCCGATAGTCCGGAATGCCGTCGTCGTCAGTATCTTTGTTCCCCTCAATAATATCGGGAATGCCATCGTTATCAGTATCGAGATCATACAAATCGGCAATGCCGTCGCCGTCGAAATCGTCGGTGCCTTCATCGATGTTGTCGATACCATCGCCATCGAAATCGGTGTCAACCGGAACATCGAAATGAAATTGGGCAACGTTGCCTGCGGCATCGGTGACTGTAGCCAGCAAAAAATTTGAACCAAAGTTAAGTGGTTCGTCTGGCAGACATTGCCACGTGTTATTCTGCACGGCTGCACTACAAACGGGTTCGCCAGCGGAATTAGATACAGACACTATCGAACCGTCAGGCTGATCGGTACTGCCGGTCAGCAACGGGGTGACGGTCTTATCGTCAGTGACTATGTCTGCGCTAATGGAGGGTTCCATCGTGTCGATCAGCAAGTTGCCGCTACTGCTGGTGCTATTGCCTGCTGTGTCGGCCACTGTTACCACGATATCGTAGCTGCCGTCCGTCAGGGGCTGTTGTAAGTTCAATTGCCAGGTTCCATCGCCATTGTCAACCAGTATGCCGTCGCCGGCAGTATAGGTAACTCCGTTGACTGTAACGGTTAGTGTTTCATCTGGTCCCGGGTTCGCGAGGCCTGTGATCACCGGCGTGCTGAGGTTTGTTAATTGCGAGAAGACGGTTGTAACGTCTGGTGCTGTCATGTCGATCAGAAGCTCGCCGCTACTTGGGTCGGTGCTGCTGTTGCCAACAATGTCAATCAACTCAGCGGTAACATCATAGTGATCTTGTACCAGAGCGTAGATCGGTGGAATTTGTAGTGCCCAGGTGTTGTCTGTTGCAACTGATAAGTGACCGTCTCCGTTGGTGTAGAGAATACCGTTGACTACGACAGTCAATATGTCGCCCGGAGCCATAATGGCTGTGCCAGCCAGTAGGGGCTCGCCCGAGTTTGTGGTCTGGCTGATCACACCGGGTGGTATTGGGGCGATGGTGTCAACCAGCAATTCATCTACACCCGGGTCGCTACTTTGATTGCCGGCGAGATCGGTCAGAGTGGCGACCACCTCGTATAGGCCATCGGTCAGTGCGTTGGATGGTGTGATAGTCAGTGACCAACTGCCATCGGCGTTGACGTTCAGGTTTCCATCGCCCTGTGTATAGGTAATGCCGTTTACCGTGACGGTTAACACGGTGTTGGGTGTGGAGGGCCAGGTGCCAGTGATGATCGGTGTGCCAGACTGGCTACCCATGCTGGTGACGCCGGGTGCCGGAGGTGGAGTCAGATCGACGGTCAGTTCCGCGGAGCCGACATCCGCACTGGTGTTGCCTGCTATATCGGAAACTGTGACCAAAACATCGAAGACGTTTTCGATCAGTGTATTAGTTGCTGGTATCGCCAGCGTCCAGGTACCGTCGTTGTTGTCGACGAGATTGCCATCGCCCGCGGTGTAGGTAACACCGTAAACGGTCACGACCAGTGTCTCGCCATTGCCGAGCGTGGCGGTGCCTGAGAGCGTGGGTGATGTGTTGTTGGTGACCAGTACGTCGGCGGTGGGCGATACAGGAGCGGTGGTATCGATCAGTAGTTCATCGATACTGGGATCATTGCTGGCGTTGCCAGCGATATCGGTGACGGTTGCGGTGACGTTGTAGGTGT
>CAZYDV010000469.1:0-2756 GCA_964646405.1 uncultured Granulosicoccaceae bacterium
CCATAATCGCCGACCATTCGCGGTCAAAGTCGATCAGCGTTTTGGCTACGCGCTGTCGTTCATCGTTGTAGCTGGACAAAAGTTCGGCATGGCTTTGGCCGCGCAACACCGCAGCGAGCTTCCAGCCGAGATTGAACGCATCTCGCATCGATACATTCATGCCCTGCCCGGCCTTTGGGCTGTGGGTGTGACAGGCGTCGCCTGCAATGAATACGCGTGGGTGATTATCTTCACCACTCGCAGACAGATTGTCAAAACGATCGCATAGCCGTTGACCAATCTCATAAACCGACCACCAGGCCACTTCTTTCACATCAACCGTGAACGGATGCATGATGCGATTGGCCGTCTCGATCAATTGGTCAACGGTGATGTTGCGCGCGGCGACGCGTTCGTTTGAGTCGAGCTTGCCAAGCTCGACATACAGCCGAACGAGGTACCCGCCTTCACGCGGTATCACTACGATAGACCCGCTGTCAGCCGACTGGATCAGCGATTTCATGCGGATGTCCGGAAAGTCGGTAATCGCGAGGATGTCCATCACACCCCAGGCCTGATTGGCCGAATCGCCGACCAGTTGCTGGCCAATCGCCTCGCGCACCACGCTGCGGGCACCGTCACAGCCAACGGCATAGCGGGCACGCACGGTTTCAGCAGCTGTGCTGTCGTCGTCGGTGCGTTTATTGAAACGGGCTGTTACCGGGAAATCTTCGATCGAATGGTCGATCGACAATGACTGCAGTTCGCGACCATACGCAGGCACCTCACGCGACGGCGAATGACGCATCACTTCAAGGAAGTAGTCGTGCACGCGCGCCTGGTTCAGTATTACGTGCGGAAACTCCGATAAACCATCCTCGACATCCTGAATGCGGCCGGTGCGAACGATGTTGCCGGGCTTGTGCTGATCCTGCTTCCAGAAAGTGGTTTCGTTGACCCAGTAAGCCTCGCGCATCAGCCGTTCGGCAAAACCAAACGCATTGAACATCTCCATACTGCGACAGGCAATGCCATCGGCGCGGCCACGCTGTAACGGGCCGTCGTTTTTCTCAGTCAGCAGGGTCTTGATATCGGGAAAGGCGGCAAGCTGCGCTGCGAGCGTGAGACCGGCCGGGCCACTGCCGACGATCAGCACATCGACTGTTTCCGGTACCGATAAGCGATAGTCCGCAACCGGTCGCACTGTCCGGTGTATGTTCGGATCGCGCGGCACGAAGCCATTTTGGTGAAATTGCATAACCCGTCCCGCGATCGCCTACTTTGTTTCGCGGTAGTTTAACGTCCACATGCGCAGGCTGCATTGCGGGCAAGAGTGGATTAGGTTCGATGCGCGCCGGCAGCACGGCTGGTACCAGGTCCGGATACTCGCCTCGTTGACGCGTCGGGTTTCCAAACCCCTCGCGCGCTCCCTGAGGGGAAACCCGACGCGTCAGCGAGGACAACACAGCCCACCTCAACCCACAGGAAACCCGACGCGTCAGCGAGGACAACACACAAAGTTGACTCCGACGCCACTCCGTACAGAAAATCAGGCGAGCCTTCTCAACTCAGGATGAAAGCACTCCCGTTTGCTCAAAAGTCACCCAAAACAACCTATAAAAGTCTATTTATCCCATCTAATACAATATTCGATAAACACTATCCCAATATTTAGACTCCACGCAATCCAATTGGGACACATGCAAACAGATGCAATGTCAAGATAGGATCTCTCTCGCCGACCCGATTCTTATGCACTACCAATCCAGACAAGGGTTAAACCCATGTGCCGTCTAGCTGCCTATGCGGGCGCACCGGTGGCGCTGGATACTGTAGTTACACGCCCGCTGCACTCGTTGCTGATCCAGAGCCAGTCGGCCAACGAGGCCAAACTTGCCGTCAATGGCGATGGCTTCGGCATCGCCTGGTATGGGCACCTGTCGGAGCTCGGCCTGTATCAAGACGTGCTGCCGGCCTGGTCCGACGTCAATTTGAAGAGTGTCTGCACGCTAGTGCAGTCGTCGCTGTTTCTGGCCCACGTGCGCGCCTCGACCACCGGGGAGACCACACGCGCCAACTGCCATCCATTCAAGTACCGCCAGTGGAGCTTTATGCACAACGGCCAGATTGCACGCTTTGGCGCCGTCCGTAGACAGCTTGAAGCACAGTTGCCGGATACGCTCTACGCGCTTCGACAGGGCGCGACAGATTCTGAGTTGATCTTTCTGCTATTGCTGGCCAACGGACTGGAACGCAATTGTCAGCGCGCCGTGATGCAAACCATCGAATTGATCGAGTCCATTGAGCCAAAGAGCAAACGGCCCAATCGGCTCACCTGTGTGTTGTCTGATGGACAGACCCTGTACGGCTTTCGTCACGCGAGTGATCAGCAAAGCCCGACGCTGTATTGCAGCCAGCAATTTCTGGCAGACGGCCTGGTGGCGGCATCAGAGCCACTGGATGGTGGCGAAGAGAACTGGCACGCCGTGCCGGATGGAACGTTTTTCTCGTATCGGTTGCACAGTGGGGACAAGCCGGAGTTTTCGTCGCTGGGGGTGTAGCTTGTGCGCTGGGGGGCCTTGCTTTAGCTGCGGGTTTCCATGAGTGCTTCAGGCGCTCGTTGTACGAGTGGAAACCCGACGCGTTAGCGAGGTCGCACTATCGTGTTTCGGGCCTTGCTCACGCTGCGGGTTTCCATATGCGCTTCGGTGCATTCGCTGTGCGAGTGGAAACCCGACGCGTTAGCGAGGTCGCACTATCGTGTTTCGGGCCTTGCT
>CAZYDV010000469.1:2856-3976 GCA_964646405.1 uncultured Granulosicoccaceae bacterium
CACGCTGCGGGTTTCCGTGAGCGCTTCGGGCGATCGTTGTACGAGTGGAAACCCGACGCGTTAGCGAGATGAACCAACCTCCAGCCTCGCGTCACCCGCACTCACATTTTGCACTCGGTCTCTGACGCATCAAAGCCCAGGGTATCCAGGTTGTTGTCCTTGTGCAGAAAGCCTGCGATTGGTGCGCGTTCGACTACCCAGTTGTGTGTGGCCAGCAGCACTGGTTGTCGCAACTGATTATTCCACGGGCGGAAGTTCAGGCGGTTGCCTTTGAATCCGTCGTAGACCGCGTCGGGATTGCCGATATAGGTTTTGAGCGTCTCGAATTCGCCGCTTTCGGTGCGCTGGATTGCTTCGGCAATGATCTTTACCGCCATCCAGGCTGACCAGTCACGATTCTTCATTGGCCGCTTTGCCACCTTTTCAAAACGTTTTTCCAGTTGCGGTGCGCCGTGTCGCTCCCACGACCAGTGCCACGCCATTGCAGCCATGCCCTCGGTACCGACCACCACGCGCGGCTGGCGGCTTTGGTAGGGTACGTCGCGCGCGAACTCGCCGTCACTGTCTGCCACCATGATGACGTCGTGTTCTTTCACCGCGGTCAGCAGTGAGATGTTGTTCTTATGGCGCTGGCGCGGATCATTGCCGAACTCGAACGGCAGGCGTTTGACTACTTTCATGCCATAGCGTTTGGCAGATCGCAGAAAGGATTCGGTCAGCAGTTTGTCGGCCTCGGTCGGTCCCTCCAGCACCAGCACTTTGCGCCATTTGCGCTCGACCAGGTATTGCGTCAATCCATCCATCAGCATCGCGTGACTGGGGATCACGTGGTATAGCACCGGCTGACACTGTTGCTGGCGCAGCAGGTCCTCACGCGCTGATATATTAAACAACACCACATCCAGGTCGCGCAGTGCGGTGGCCACTTCACCCATCGTGGTTGCAGGCAGATCAGCGATGAAGAAGTTCACCCCGCTCGCGTGCTGCTCCTGAACCCAGGCAATCAACTCAGCGGCCGTTTTGCCCTTTTTGCGTTTCAACTGCATTTCAAGGCCGGCGGCCATGGCGTGAAACTTGGTTTCCGTCAGCGCCACTTTCGCGCCGACATAGGGCCTGCCAA
>CAZYDV010000470.1:0-3973 GCA_964646405.1 uncultured Granulosicoccaceae bacterium
AAAGTGCCAGCCATGAAACGGACAGCGCAGGCCGTTGTCCTCAAGCCGCCCAAAACACAAATCGGCGCCGCGGTGCGGGCAGGCGCGCTCGATCAGGCCAAGTTCGCCCTCGCTATCGCGAAACAACACCAGCCGCTCGCCCAGCAGCGTTACCGGCACAACCGGCCGTTCAGCTTCCAGTTCATCGCACAATGCCGCCGGCTGCCAGTAGTGACGCATGACGGCGCCGGCCTCGCTGCCGGGGCCGCTGCGTGTGAGCAGGTCATTGAGTTTTTGGCTGATCATTCTTCACGCTTTGCCTGTTTAGACCTTCCCGGAGTCTACCCGATAAAATGAAAATGGTCGAATAACGCACAAACGGGATGGTAGAGTACTCACCGAGTAGAGATTGTCGAGAGGCCTGACCTGATGAAGCCGGTGTTGTCCGATCGCGATGTGTCGTCCACATTCGCCCGAGGCATGGCGGTGTTGCGCGCGTTCGATGACTCCCATGCCCGGCTGACACTGGCTGAGATTTCACGTATCACGGCACTTGATCGGGCATCGGTTCGGCGTCTGGTGTTGACATTGGTGCAATTGGGTTATGCCAGAAAAGACGCGCGTTACTTTTCTCTGACCCCGAAGGTACTGACACTGGCCGGCAGTTTTTTGCGCGGCAATCACTTTGGCACGCAGATACAGCCATTGCTCAATCGCAGCGCTGCACAGGCGAATCTGACCGTGTCGCTCGCCATCGTCGATGATACCGCTGCGGTCTATGTCGCCCAGTCCACACTGCACGACAGTGACGTCTCTTTTGGATTCACCGTCGGCAGTCGACTACCGCTGCTGCACACCGCCATCGGTAGGGTGATGCTTGCGTTTGGGGATCGCGCCTGGGCACGGCACAGGCTCGAAGACGCGAGCTTCGAGCCATACACGGCGAAAACGATTGTCGATCGCACCGGTATTGGTGAGCAGATCTCGCTTTGTCGCGAGCGTGGATACGCGATAGTCGATGGCGAGTTTGAGCACGGCGTCAGCGGGTTTGCCGTGCCGGTAGGCCGCGTTGATCTGAAAGCCGTGGTTGGCACGTCGATGACAAGCGCTCAGGTGCGCGGCAAGGCGAAGCGCAACAACATTATTGAGGCGCTGCGGCAAGTTGCCGGGCAACTTGCCGACACGGCGGCCTTTTCCTGACTAAGGGTTTAAACCGCAGCGCTCGAATGCCTCGCGGGTGGCGTGTTTTTCAGCTTCAGTGAGTTGCAGCAGTGGACTGCGTACCGGTCCGCCCGCCTGGCCGAGTAACTCCTGCCAGTATTTCTGATGCGCCTGTGGTTTGCCGGCAGGGCGTGTACTGCTCAGCGCGTGTCGAACCGGTTGCAGGCTGTCACTGATGGCGCGTGCCTGTTCATGGTCGCCGGCGAGGGCAAGCTCAGTATATTGCTGCATGCGTCGATCGTTTTTTGTCTGCAGCAAATACGGTGGTGATGAGCACAAGTACAATTGCCAGTTCAGATCGATAATATTGTCCAGCCACTCCACTTCGGATGCGGTGCTGACCAATAACTTATCGCCGGCCAGCCGGGTGAGTTCGCTGTACATCTCACGTGGCACTGAGTACTTGATCGCGACGATGTTTGGCAGCTCGGCAATCCGCGCGCACAGCTGCGGGCTCATCAGGTATCCCGAATCGGGGTGGCTCCACATCGCAATCCCGATATCGACTTTCTCGCAAATGGCCTGATAGTACGCGTAGATGGTGTCATCGTGTTCATTGATAAAATGCAGCACTGGTGCATGCACGACGATGTAGTCGGCGCCTGCGCTCTGCGCGTGTTGAGCAAGTTCCAGTACATTGGCAAAATTCTGATCCGAACACGACATAATCGTGCCACAGGGAATGTCGTTGTGTCGTTGGCACTCATCTATGGCGATCTCAAAATTGCGTTTGCGCTCTTGCATCGACATCGAAAAATACTCTCCCTGCTTGCCGGCAATAAACAAGCCCTGAATGTTCAGCTCGTCAGCCCAATGACGAATATTGCGCCTGAGTCCCGCCTCATCCAGTGATTGATCAGGGAGCATCGGGTTCAGTGCGGCGGCCCAGATACCTTTGAAGTTCTCGCGCGCGTATTCCTTGGCTTCGTTTTTCTTGTATCGCATCGTGGTAGGAGGGTGCCCGTGTCGTGCGTTAGTTGTCTAGGGGTGATTTGTGATGGATTGCCCGCCACAGGCGCTCGCTGGTCAATGGCATTGGCAATTCACTGATACCCAGGTGTGCCAGCGCATCGATTGCAGCATTGACGATGGCTGCCGGCGCACCAATGGTGCCGGATTCCCCGATGCCCTTTGCACCAAGCAGATTGGCATCGGTTTGTGCGACCTCAGGGTGTTGGCGGGCGGTGCGTATGCGCGGCATATCGAGCGCACGCGGCACGGCATAATCCAACAGGCTTGCGGTGAGTAACTGTCCGGCGCCGTCGTAGTGCATCTCTTCCATTACGGCTTCGCCCAGTCCCTGTGCGAGGCCGCCGTGCAACTGGCCATCACTTAGCACGGGAGCGATCACTCGGCCCGTCTCGTCAATACAAAAAATATCCTCAACGGCAAGTCTGCCGGTGTCGGCATCGATACGTATCTGGGCCAGGAAGAAACCAGCGCCCCAGGCTTCATGCGCCCCATGATAAACGGTATCGACGTCAATCTGCCCGTCAGGCTGCGCACTGTGCAATCGAGTTTTAAGTTCGCGTGCGGCAGCCAGCAGCGTGCTGCCACCGATGGCGGTGCTGCGACTGGCCAGCGCGCCAATACCGGACGGGCAGGTGGCGGTATCACCGTGGCGAATATCGATGGACTCAATCGGTAGATCAAACTCCTGACTCAACAAGCTCGCATAGGCGGTCTCGCGTCCATGGCCCTGTGTGCTGCCGCCGATGTGTGCGATCAGGCTGCCGTTGGTTTGGCGTGACAGGCGGGCGCTCTCCCAACCTGATCCGCAAGGTTCTACAAAGCAGGCGATGCCCAGACCCACCAGTTCGCCGCGCGCGCGGCGGCGCTGGACTGATTGTCTGAGCGCGGGCAATTGGGCGAATTCGCAAAGCTGCGCCAGGCCTGCGGCATAGTCGCCGGTGTCGAGCCTGGCACCGCTGCACTGTCGATAAGGCAATCGATGTTTTTCGATCAGATTCTGTTGGCGCAACTGCACGGGGTCGCAATTCAGTTGCCTGGCCGCCTTGTCGATCAACCTCTCCATCAGCATCGCAGCCTCTGGCCGACCAGCACCGCGATAGATTCCAACGGCGGCAGTGTTGCTCAAACTCGCGCAGGTATCGAGCTGTACCGCATCGACAGAATAGGGGCCAGGGAGAATGCGCGCTGCGTTCCAGGCCGGTATTGCCGCACTGTTGGGTAACCAGTACCCAAGCGGGCATTCGATTTCGGCGCGCAATGCCAGAAATCGGCCCGTGCGATCCAGTGCGAGCGTGCCTTCGGCTCTTGTGCCGCGACCATGCGTGGCCGTCAGCATGTCCTCATGGCGGCTGGCCTGCCAACTGATGGCGGCATCGAGGTGCTGCGCCGCCCAGACCACTACAACCTCTTCCGGGTAGAGTGACGCCTTCATGCCGAATGCGCCGCCAACATCCACCGAGTGCAGTCTTATGGTCTGCTCTTCAATACCGAGGATGGTGGCAAGATGCTCGCGCGCCCGATGGGGGGTCTGCGTCGATAGCCACACATCCATAGCACCGCGATTGGCGTGTGCAAAAATACTGCGCGTCTCCAGTGGCGTGGGTGCCAAACGCGGATGCTGTACCGCGGTGCTGACATGGACAGGTGCCGAGTCGAAAACCGCGTCAAATTGATCGTCTGTCCACTGATCGCGAAATACACAGCGATCAGGACTAGCCGAGAGTGGTAGTTCAACAGGCAGCGCCACGAGATCCACCTCAATCAATTCGCAGGCCTCGGCCGCTGCGCCTGGCGAATCGGC
>CAZYDV010000471.1:0-3972 GCA_964646405.1 uncultured Granulosicoccaceae bacterium
TCAGCACCCACAGCTACCTGGAAAAGTGCGACAGTTTTCGCGTCGCCGTCCAGAAAGTTCCCAAGGCGGCACACAGTCGGTTTTAGCCCGCCGTGAAAGTTCGCATTACCGCGGACGGTTCAAAGACGCTGGAAGACCCGGCGAGCGGACAGACCTATCGCTCGATGCACGGTGCGGTCACCGAGTCCAGACAGGTATTTCTGCACAATAGCGGCATCGCCGCGCGACTTGAGGCCGGCACGCCATCCAGCGTGCTGGAAATCGGCTTTGGCACTGGCCTGAACTTTTGCACCACGGCCTCCTGGGCAATCGAAAAGCAATGTCCGGTGTACTACGCGGCGTGTGAGTTCGCCCTGCCCGCGCTCGATCTGATCGAGTCCCTGCTGCGCCACAATCTGCCCGACTCGCGACTGTTGATCGAAAACCTGATCGAACAACTGCGGTATTCAAGCGATGCAGACCATTGCCAGGCGAGCTTTTCGGACTGGGTGGAGCTGGATCTTTACCTGGGTGATGCCAGAGCGGCGAGCTGGCCACCGCACCGATTTGACGCCATTTACCTGGATGCTTTCAGCGCCCAGTGCAATCCTCAGTTGTGGCAACAACCCTTTCTGGCTCAACTTCAACCGCTCCTTCGAGATCGCGGCCGACTGGCGACATTCGGCGTCAATCGCGCCTTCAGGAAGGCGTTGGAGGCGGCCGGATTCGAGTGGGTCAAACTCCCGGGGCCACCGGGCAAACGCGAGGTGCTGGTCGCGTCGAGCCGCCTCTAGCAGGGTGTTGAAAAACGTTATGCGCGAAGGGCTGAGCAGGCAAATGACCGGGACGCGCAGACCGAAAAAGCGTACCGGCGGCAATAGTTTTTCAACATCCTGCTTCTAGACGGCCGCTTTCATTTGGTATCCACGCTGCTGCAACTCCGAGGTATAGCGCGCAATATTGGATCGGGCAGCGGCTTCGTAGCGCTGATTGAACCACGGATAGGTGTAGAGTGGCTGACGATCGGCCAGCGACTGCATGAAACGCATTTGGGCAGGATAGAATTCGTCGTCAGTCAGATGGGTCATTTCACTGCGCACATTGCGCCCATCGGACTGAAATCGATTCCATGGCAACCCGAAACCCGACAGATCCACTTCGACGATAAAACGCTGGTCATCCTCGGTCGGGGCGCCAGAGTGATCGGTCGCCATGATCAGATCGAAAATCTGCTGCCGGTTGGAATCGTCGATCTGTTCCACGCTGGCAGCCATGAAATGCTCTGCGCTCTTGAGTTCATTATCCGTCCCCCCCATCACATAGATGACGTCGTGGAACCAGAGTGCCATTTCGACGAGATCAGGCTGATGGCAACAAGCACGCGCAGCATCAAAGACGCTGAGACAGTATTCGATATGGGCCAGGTTGTGGTAGTGGCGGCCTTCTGACTCGTAATAGGCGCTCATCTCCGTGAAGACGCCTGTTACATCCCGATCACCACCGAGGCGGCGCCAGAGAGCCTGAAACCGCGCTAGCTGTTTTGACTGCTTTTCCATTTATCCGTAATGGCGCAAGTATTGAAGCATAATAACGGGTAATTCCGACCAGCTCTGAAAAAAGCGTACCATTGATCGCTCGCTCGGCAGGGACTTTGCACGGCTCGGAGTCGCGAGATGTGCGCACAACCGTTACTGTACGACCTATCTGGCTCAAAGGAAACAGTCGCAGTACCCTCGCATCGACTACGAAGTCACAATAATGCGAACCCCCGATCAACGATTCCGGCTCTTGCCGGTCTTGGGATAGACACAAAATATGAATGTAACTTTGTATGGCTCTGGCTACGTTGGACTGGTCACCGGGTCCCTGCTTGCCGACGTCGGCAACAACGTACTCTGTGTCGATATCGACGAAGAGAAGGTCGAGGCGCTGAACAATGGAATCATTCCGATTCACGAGCCAGGCCTGGACGACATCATCAAGCGCAACGTCGAAATTGGCCGACTGCACTTCACGACCGATCAGGACCAGGCCGTGGCCCACAGCGAGATGCAGTTCATCGCCGTTGGAACGCCCCCGGACGAAGACGGCTCTGCCGATCTGAAGCACGTGCTGGCGGTGGCGCAGACGATTGCCGAACGCATGGACAGTCGCAAGCTGGTGGTCACCAAGTCTACCGTGCCGGTCGGCACGTCTGACAAAGTGGCTGCGCGCATGCGCGAAGTTCTCGAAAAGCGCAACGCCAACTTCGAATACACCACGATATCCAACCCGGAATTCCTCAAAGAGGGCGCTGCGATCGAGGATTTCCGCAAGCCGGATCGCATCATCGTTGGAACCGAAGATCCCTACGCTATCGAACAAATGCGTAAATTGTATGCGCCGTTCTGCCGCAACCACGATCGCCTGATTTTCATGGATGTACGCTCCTCCGAACTGACCAAATACGCGGCAAACTCGATGCTGGCAACCAAGATCAGCTTCATGAATGAGTTGTCGAACCTGGCCGACGCACTCGGCGCAGATATCGAGAACGTCCGCATTGGTATCGGTTCTGATCCGCGGATTGGCTACAGCTTTATTTATCCGGGCATCGGCTATGGTGGATCATGTTTCCCGAAGGATGTGAAAGCGCTGGTCGCCACTGCCAGAGAGGTTGGCTATCAAGCCGAGTTGCTTGAATCAGTCGAGAGCGTCAATGAACGACAAAAACACGTCATCTTCAACAAGCTCTCCAAGCATTTCAACGGTGATCTGTCGGGCAAGACCTTTGCGGTCTGGGGGCTGGCGTTCAAGCCCAACACTGACGACATGCGCGAGGCACCCAGTCGCGTACTGATGGAAGCACTTTGGGCACAGGGTGCAAAGGTGCAAGCCTATGATCCGGTTGCGATGGACGAGGTGCGACGCATCTATCCATCCGAGAGCAACCTGATGCTCACGCACTCGGCGATGGACGCCATCAACAATGCAGATGCATTGATTATCAACACCGAGTGGCGTGAATTCCGCAGCCCCGACTGGCATCGAATCAAAGAGGGACTGCGTCAGCCGCTGGTATTCGATGGACGCAATATCTACGACCCGGAAATCCTGCGAGAAAACGACATGCAGTACTACTGCATCGGCAGGCCTGGCAGCGCTGTCTGAGCTTTTCACTCCCTCCTGAGTTCGCACCGCCTGCAAGCTATGCCGGCGGTGCCGTTTAACCCGGCGCACTGCGCGTCTCTTTACCTGCCGTATAATCGGGCAGTCCCCCGATCCAGGTCGACTGCCATTGCAGACCCCTAAAAGCTGGCACCGTCGAGTCTGGCTGCTCGCCGTGCCGATTATCCTTTCGAACGTGACCGTGCCGTTGGTCGGCGCTGCCGACACCGCTGTCATGGGCCATCTGCCCGGCGCCGAAAATATTGCAGCGGTAGCACTCGGCGCGTCAATCTTCAGCCTGGTGTTCTGGACGTTTGGCTTTCTGCGTATGGGCAGCGGTGGGCTGATCGCCCAGCACTTTGGTGCCACAGACAACGCTGCCATTCAACTCACACTGTTGCGCTACCTGCTGAGTGCGATCGCAATCAGTGCAATCGTGTTACTACTGCAATCCCCTTTGCTGGCCATGTGTCTGTGGCTGCTCGACGCCGAGCCACAACTGCAGGCGATGACCCGCGATTATTATTCGGTGCGAATCTGGTCTGCGCCGGCTACCTTCGCCAACTATGTTTTGCTTGGGACATTTATCGGGCTGCAACAGACCGGTCGCGTGCTGGCATTCCAGCTAGTGCTGAATCTGCTGAACATCACGCTGGACCTGCTGTTTGTGGTGGTTTTTGAATTTGCGATTCGCGGTGTGGCACTGGCATCGGTGATCAGCGAATACGCCGCCATGGTGTTCGCCATCGTGCTGATGCGCCGCCACCTGTTTGCGGCCATTCAAAGCAGCCGCATAGATCAGGTGTTGAATCGCAGAGCGATATTGCAGCTTTTCAACATCAACTC
>CAZYDV010000472.1:0-3967 GCA_964646405.1 uncultured Granulosicoccaceae bacterium
ATGCTGCCTACAACATGACTGAACAAGACGTGCGTGAGCAGGGCCGGTTCGAGGATTCAATTGGTATATACCCGGAATTCATCGACGGCTATGGCATTCTGATTCTGCCGACCACCGGACGCTATTTTCAAATCCCCTATCGCAATCTGTTGCCGGGCAAAGTGCAGAACCTCTTGATCGCAGGTCGCGCCACCGGTGGTGACCGAATCAGTCACGCCGCCACGCGTAATATGTCGTGTTGTGCGGTGACCGGGCAGGGCGCCGGCATCGCCGCGGCGATGTCTGTCAAGCATAACGTCGATTTGTCTCGGGTGAACCTGGCGCAGATCCACGCTGAACTCGACAAACAAAGTGTTCGTTACACCTGAAGCTAATCCAATGACTAAAATACTCACCACCCACGTCGGTTCTCTGCCGCGCAGCCAGCAAGTTGTCGACTGCATATTCGCCCGAGAAAAGGGCGAAGACTACGACCAGCAGCACTTCGATAACACCATGAGCGCTGCCGTCAGTGATGTGGTGGGCAAACAAAAACAGGCCGGTATCGATATCGTCTCCGATGGAGAGACATCGAAAATCTCCTATGCCACCTACGTCAAAGATCGCTATACCGGTTTCTCCGGCGACAGCCCACGCAACGCGCCGGCAGACCTGAAGCAGTATCCGTCATTTCTCGAACGCATCGCCAGTTCCGGCGGCACGCCAACCTACGCGCGCCCGATGTGCACCGGCAAGGTAAAATCCAAAGGCCAGGGCGAGCTGCAAAAAGATATCGACAACCTTAAAGCTGCGATGGCCGCGCACGGTGTTGAACGCGGCTTCATGAATGCCGCCTCGCCGGGGGTGATCTCGCTGTTTTTGCAGAACGACCACTACGCCAGCCGCGAACAATATCTGGCAGCACTGGCCGATGCGATGAAAACCGAATACGAAACCATCGTCGCCGCCGGTCTCGATCTGCAACTCGACTGCCCCGATCTGGCCCTGTCGCGGCACATGTTGTTTGCCGATCTATCCGACGATGAGTTTGTTAAAGTGGCCGGCATGCATGTGGAGGCGCTGAATCATGCACTGGCCGACGTACCCAAAGACAAAGTGCGCGTGCACATCTGCTGGGGTAATTACGAAGGGCCGCACACTTGTGATATCGGCATGGAAAAAGTGTTAGGCACTCTGCTGCAAACCAAAGCCCGTTACCTGCTGTTCGAAACCTCTAACCCCCGGCATGCGCACGAGTGGGAAGTTATTCAGGCACACAAAGCGGACATTCCCGATGACGTGGTGCTGGTACCCGGCGTGGTCGATACGACGACCAACTTTGTCGAGCACCCGCGCCTGGTCGCACAGCGTATTGAGCGCTTTGTCGGTATTGTCGGCGCGGATAGAGTAATCGCAGGCTCTGATTGCGGGTTTGGTACGTTTGCGGGGTTTGGGGCAGTAGATCCGGAGATTGGCTATGCCAAGCTTGGAGCATTGGCGGAGGGGGCCGGGTTGGTGCAACAGGATTAGCAAACAGGCAACCGATTGCCACCAGTCGAATTTACGGAATTACAAGCGCAACGTGTTGAAATGCTGTCTCAGCGGGTCCTGCCTTTTTCCCAGGATCCGCAGTATCAGAATAACGTGCCCGGGCTCGTAGTAGATGATGTGTTCATTGTGTGCGTGGCGTCGAATTCCTTCCGCGATATGGCTCACTTCTGTGCCTGCAAGTTTATTGTCACCCAGCATTTCAAAGCAGCGGATCAAGGAATCGCGGTAGTTTTCGGCTTGAGTGATACCGAAATTCAGATAGGTGTACTCGGCAATAGCTGTCAGATCTAACCTGGCGTGTTCACTAATCTCGTAATTCTTTGTTTTCACTGCACAGTCTTTCTTTTACTTCATTAAAAATATCTTCGACAGTGTCACTGCTGACGCCGCTCTTTCTGGCATCAAGCAGCATTTTGCGAAGTGACAGTTCGCTGGTTTCCACGCGTTCCTGATCGTGTCTGATCAGATCACGCAAATATTCGCTGACATTGTCATATTTGCCAGTTTCAATTTGGCTCGCGATAAATTCGCTCATCGCATCAGGCATGTTGATGGTTACTCGCGCCATTGCGTGGTTGCTCAATATATTCCAAAATATTCTTAATATATCATAACGCGATCAAGGTAAATTTCTTGAGCGTTTTGTTGGAGGACTAGTGGTTATTAAGTTGAACTGACATCTATATATTGCGGATACGCGTATCTTGCGCCAGCAAAGCCTCGCTGTGCCAGCGTATACTGAGCTTAAGTCCACGAGGTATCAGCAATGCATCCAACCCCGGAATCTCTGCCCAGGCTGACGCCGTGCGAGTATCTTGATTGGGAGGATCAGCAAGAGACTCGTCACGAACTGGTCGATGGCTACCTGTACGCCATGACAGGCGCCAGCCTCAGGCACGACGAAATCGCCATGAATCTGGCCGCGGCACTCCATGCCCATCTGCGTGACGGTCCTTGCCGAGTATACAAAAGCGATATCAAAATCCAGGTTGCCAACGATTTTTACTATCCGTATATCGCAATTCGATACAGTGGTGAGGATGAGTCATCACTGGATCGATATTCAATTGCCGATCCCGTCGTCGTGATAGAAGTCTTGTCTCCGAGCACGCAACGATTTGATCGTGGTGACAAGCGTCTCGCCTACCAGCAAATACCCTCATTGCATGACTATATTCTGGTGGCGCAGAATCGCGTGTTTGTAGAGCAGTATACCGCAGGCTGTGATCCGACCAGCAAAGAATCGGATGATGAAATCCTCGCTATAGAGTCAATTGGATTTAGCATTGAGCTGGCGGAAATTTATCGGTAGTTGTAGTAGCGCTGTCGCAGCAGGGCAGGATTATCGAATCGGCATTGCCATTCATAGTATTCAGTGAGGAGGAGAAAAGTAATGACCGGAGACGCAGTGGAAGTCTGGACCAGCTATGCGGGCAGTGTAAGTAGTGAGTTGCTCGATGAAGTCGAGAAAAAATTGGCTGATACCGTTGCACTTAGTCGATACATGCGCAGGTCCGAGTCGAGTCGTTACCCCGGTGCAGTCGATCAGGCTGACGATGATCCGGGTGCACCTGTCGAGTCAGATAAGTGCCCTCCGCGGAAAGACAATGGCATCTGGTACTACCTGAATACTGGTGAGAATCTTTACACGCTGGCGCAAAAGATCGGCAACGCCCAGAATCTCATCATTTTTCTCAGTCCCGCGTACTTCCAAAGTCGTTGGTGTTTGAGCGAACTTATGCAGGCGGCAATCGCCAATAGCCGACCGCGAATCGTGCATCATAGCGACTCGAGTTACCGTGGATTTTGGGATGGGGATGATCAGCGGACGCTGAGCTTTCCGTACATCGCGATGACGCCCGATGCTACTTTGCCGCAAGTGTTGGCAGATATGTGCGCTCATCACTCGCCAGATCGGCCACTGTCGGCCGATTTTTTTAAAGCCTGGCTCGCCGGTTTGAGTGAAGATGTATTCTGCAGTGCAAGTGCCGATGCCGTCGTTGACGCAATTTCCACACTGATCGCGAAGGTGGACAACAGCGATCAGCGGTTCAATGCGGTTGAGCAGTGCAAACGCTGGTGCAGCCGTGGTCTCGCGCGTGAATTTATCGTTGGATTTGATGTAGATAAATTTGCGCATGATCTCGTCGGTAGCGGTGTAACGGAGCTGATGGAATCGGCGTCCTTCAGCCTTCGCAGCACGGGACAGAAAAAGGATATAAACATCGAAGATCGGCTGCGACAGTTCATCATCACTCAGCGCAATAAGTCGACCAATCGCGCTGATACAAACCTTGAGATCCAGTATTTTGTGCAGGAACTTTGCGGCTTCGCGTCATTCGTACTCGTTCGCGAGGCTTGGCGAACAACACGCGCTCTGCGGCGCGGCTTCCAGTTCATCGACACGCCGGAAACCGGGGATGAGGGGCTTTTTCGC
>CAZYDV010000473.1:0-3964 GCA_964646405.1 uncultured Granulosicoccaceae bacterium
GCCGCAGCCGACTGCGCGGCCATCGTCTCGACCGCGTTTTGCGCGGTCTCCAACTGCGCTGATACTTCGGGGTTGTGCTGCGTGTTGCCGGCATAATGAACCAGCGCAATAGCGGCCAGTGCGCCGGCACCGGCCAGTACGTACCTGGCCAATGCAACGGTACGCCTGAACTGCAACGTGGACAGCGGCATGACGTCTCTCCCCCCGATTTTGTGGTTTTACAGCAACCAACAACACCGTGTGCCAGCGGGACAGCATCTGCGTGATCGTCCCGCACTGCGGCCTAACTCACTATTAGTGCTCCCCACCAGCCTTGAAATTGAACACCGCACCTTCGCGAATACCCGACGGCCAACGCGTGGTGACGGTTTTCAAGCGGGTGTAAAAGCGCACACCCTCCGGGCCGTGTATGGAGTGATCGCCAAACAGTGAACGCTTCCAGCCGCCGAAGCTGTGGTAGGCAACCGGTACCGGAATCGGCACATTCACACCGACCATGCCAATCTGAACTCGGCCAGTGAAATCGCGCGCAGCATCACCGTCGCGGGTGAATATCGCTGTGCCGTTGCCATACTCGTGATCGTTGACAAGCCGCACCGCCTCTTCATAGCTTTTGGCACGCACAATCGACAGCACCGGACCAAAGATCTCATCGGTGTAGATGTCCATGTCCTTGGTGACTTCATCAAAGATACAGCCACCGACAAAGCAGCCGTTTTCGTGGCCGGCAACCACAGTGTCGCGCCCATCGACCACCAGTTTGGCGCCGGCAGCCACACCGCGATCGATGTAGCCGGTAATCCGTTCTTTGGCTTCGTGGGTGATCACTGGCCCCATTTCGGCCGCGCTATCGGTATAGGGACCCACCTTCAGGCCTTTGACTCTGGGCGCCAGCCGCTCGATCAGAGCATCGGCTGCCTCATCACCCACGGTCACCACGACCGAGACCGCCATGCAACGTTCACCGGCCGAGCCGTAGGCGGCACCAATGACGGCGTCGGCAGCCTGATCCATATCGGCGTCCGGCATGACGACCATGTGATTCTTCGCACCGCACAGGGCCTGCACCCGCTTGCCATTAGCGCAACCCGTCTCGTAGATGTATTGGCCAATCGCGGTCGAACCGACAAAGCTCACCCCCTGAATTCGCTCGTCAGTCAACAGCGTATCGACGGCCTCTTTGTCTCCATTGACGACATTCAGGACACCGGCTGGCAAACCGGCTTCGACCATCAGCTCGGCCATGCGCATCGCGCAGCTTGGGTCTTTTTCTGACGGCTTCAAGACAAACGTGTTGCCACAGGCCAGTGCGACCGGGAACATCCACATGGGCACCATGGCCGGAAAGTTGAACGGGGTGATACCGGCACAGACACCCAGCGGCTGGCGCATCGAGTAGCTTTCGACACCCGCCGCCACTGCCTCGCTGTATTCGCCCTTGAGCAACTGCGGGATGCCGCAGGCAAACTCGACCACCTCCAGGCCACGGGTGATCGAGCCCTTGGCATCCTCGACGGTTTTGCCATGCTCACTGGAGACAATGACCGCCAACTCTTCCATGTGCTCGTGCAACAGTGCGCGGTAGTTGAACATCACCTGAGCCCGTTTCGCAGGCGGCGTGGCAGCCCAGGCCGGAAAGGCCTTCTGAGCGCTGGCAATGGCTGCGCGAACGTCATCGGCGCTGGCCATTGACACCTGCTTGCTCACTTGTCCGGTAGCCGGGTTCAGCACGTCGGCCGTGCGCGTGCTGCTGGCGGTGTACAGGCCACCGTCAATGAAATGCTGGACCGTGGTTCCAAGGTCCTCTATTGCTGCTGACATGCGATTCTCCGATGCCCGATGGTTTGAGCCACCCGTCGCGGGTGGTATCTATTGATAGCTGCAGCCGAGCGACCTTGCGCGGCGTACCAGCCGCCAGTTTAACGCCGCCACTGCATTTTTTGAAACCGGCGCCAGCAGCACTGACGTCAACTGATGGCCGAACTGAGGCTAGCCCGCCTGGCCAATCGCATCTGCGATCGCATTGGCCTTTTGCGCCGGCGCCATAATATGCACACCCGCCAAGCCTGGTATCTCGCGATACTGTTGAATCAGCTCGGCACAGATTTTCCGCCCCTCAGCCTTGGCATCTGCGGCCCCTTCGAGCCGTTTAATCGTCGCCTCCGGAATCGTCACGCCATAGAGATTCTCGTTCATCCAATTGGCCGAACGGACGGACACAATCGGCCCAATGCCCAACAGCACGCCGACTTTCTCGGTGATGCCCTCTTCTCGCAGGCGGCCGATAAATCGCGCGGCGACCTCGGGCTCAAAGCAGAACTGCGTCTGGGTGAATTGCGCGCCACTGTCGATCTTCGATTGCAGTCCGGTGGGCTGCCAGTCGGCCGGTGGATCGATCGGCATGTCGGCGCCACCGATAAACAGATCCGGGGCCGCCAGCAACGCTTTGCCCGACGGCAGCACGGCATCATCGCGCAGGCTGCGCGCAAGCTGCATGACCTGACGCGAGTCCAGATCGAACACGGGTTTGGCCTCGGGCTGATCGCCTTTAGCCGGGTCGTCGCCCATCAGCACCAGCAAGTTACTGATGCCCTGGGCGGCGGCACCCAGCAGGTCTGCGGTCAGTGCGATGCGATTGCGATCGCGACAGGTCACCTGCAATACCGGTTCAAAACCCGCCGCCGCAAGCAGCGCCGCTGCCGAAAAGCTGCTCATGGTCGTGGTGGCACCGGCGCCGTCAGTGACGTTGATGGCATCAACCACACCACGCAACTGCTCAGCCTCTGCCAGCAGATGTGACGGATCGGCAGATACGGGGGGCACGAGCTCGGCGGTAATGGCAAACTGGCCATTTTTCATTCGATCGGAAAGCTGACTCATCGCAGTCACCTGTAGTGTGAGGGGCAGGACATTTGATCGAGCTTACAACGCCGTGCCGATTTGATATTGTGGGCAAGCGACTACCTCTGCCGTGCACCTGCCTAACGTCGCAATTTGCCAGCCAGCGAGCCCTGCCCATGAGCTTTTCGAAACGTACGATCTACGAGCCAGAACATCAATTGCTGCGCGATGAAATTCGCAAACTGCTGGAGGCCGAAGTCGTCCCGCTCAGCGATCGCTGGGAGGAACAAGGCCATGCCGATCGCGACGTCTGGAACAAACTGGCCGCACTGGGCGCAATGTGCCCGATGGTAAAGGAAGAATACGGCGGCGTTGGCGGCGACATGCGCGCCAGTGCCGTGATCTACGAGGAGACTGGCCGATGCGGCGTTGCCGGACTGGGCGGCATCGGCGTGCACGACATCGTCGCCTACTATATGCAGAATCAGGCCAGTGACGCACTAAACCGCGAATGGTTGCCGAAAGCGGCCAGTGGCGAGGTGCTGTTTGCCGTGGCGATGACTGAACCGGCTGCCGGATCGGATCTGCGCGGCGTTAAGACACGCGCCGATCGCGACGGTGATGACTACATCATCAACGGCTCCAAGATCTTTATAACCAATGGCATTCAGGCCGATGCCATTGCCGTGGTCTGTCGCACCGACCCGGAAGCCGAACGCGGCGGCATCAGCGTGATTCTGGTGGATACAAAATCAGCAGGCTTCGTGCGCGGCCGCAACCTGAAAAAGCTGGGTCAGAAATCGCAGGACACCGCAGAACTCTTTTTCGAAAATGTACGCGTGCCGGCCAGCAATATTATCGGTGAAGAACATCGCGGCCTCAATCTGCTGATGGCAGAGTTGCCGTTTGAACGGCTGCTGATCGGCCTGACAGCACTGGGTGCTGCAAAAGGTGCCTATGCCGAGACCGTCGCCTACGTACAGGACAGAAAAGCCTTCGGACAGGCGATTGGCAACTTCCAGAACACCCGCTACAAGCTGGCCGAGCTGCGCACTGAAATCGAGGTGGGCGAGGCATTTGTCGATCGCTGTGTGGCCGCACACAATGTTGGAGAACTGTCTAC
>CAZYDV010000474.1:0-3888 GCA_964646405.1 uncultured Granulosicoccaceae bacterium
TTTTCTCTCAGTGGCAACGGTGAATTCGACTACGCCGGCGCTGCAGTGACGGCGAGAGAAGTGGTCGAGCATCTGCTGGCCAATCCGCTGCCGGCAGACACGATATTAAACGTCAACTTGCCAGCCTGCGCACGATCAGAAATCGCCGGCTGGCGCGCTACCCGCCTGGGGCGGCGCACCCGTTCCCAACAACTGATCGAACAGCGCGATCCGCGCGGTCAGACGGTGTACTGGATTGGCGGAGTAGGTGAGGCCGAGGACGAGTCACCGGGTACCGACTTTCACGCGGTCTACAACAACTATGTATCGCTGACACCGCTGGATATCGATATGTCTCATCACCGTCAGGTCGCCAGCATCGAGGGTTGGCTCGGAGGGCGAGGCGCATGAATATGGAAGCGCGTATTCGCGGTATCGGCATGACATCCATGCGCACGCGCGCGCGTCTGGCCGAGCGCCTGCGCCAGTCGGGTATCGCCAATGATCGGGTGCTGGATGCGATGCAACAGGTGCCCCGACATATGTTTGTCGACGAGGCGATTTCCTCGCGAGCCTATGATGATTGCTCGTTGCCGATCGGAGAAGGGCAAACCATTTCCCAGCCGTATGTGGTCGCCCGAATGACGCAGTTGGCGGTCGACCGAACCCTGGGTGTTGGTCGGCCATTGCGGCGTGTGCTGGAGATCGGCACCGGATCGGGCTATCAGGCAGCCGTGCTTGCGCATCTGGGCTGCCGGGTATACACACTGGAGCGAATTCGCAATCTCGCGCACCGCGCGTCGGACCGATTTCGTGCGCTTAGCCAGCGTGATATCAGCGTGCGCTACGCCGATGGCTACGATGGCTGGCAGGGCGAGGGTCCGTTTGATGTGGTGATGGTGACCGCGGCGATGCAGGCGGTACCGACTCAACTGCTGGAGCAATTGCGCCCCGACGGTGTGCTGATCGGGCCGCTGGTCAATAGCGGTTCGCACGACAATGATCAGCAGCAGTTGGTGGTGGTCAGCCGTTTTGAAGATCGCGAGCCGCGCGTCGAATCGATCGAGCCGGTCAGGTTTGTGCCGTTTCTGGGCGGCACCTGCTAGGAGAGTCACGAGCGGCGGTGGTCATTAGTGCCTGTAGTGTTCGGCTCGTCGGCGTGCCGCCTGGCTGAAAGGGTCACAGTGGGGGTGGGGCGCATCGCGCGAATTGGCTGCCAATCGAGTTGTATGTCAAATGTTACGATAAAGTAGTAAACAGCATTAACAACTGTTTGTTTGCTGTTGTTTTAATTGCAGTTATTCGTTTCATCAATTATGGTCTGTGCCAGCGATGGGTTTTCACGCAACTCCGTCGCGATTCTGGATCGCTACCAGTGTCAGTCAGCAGCACAGCAAGTACATCGCATCGCCACGCACCATCGGACGTGGTGGCCGGCAGAACCTCCATTCTGCCAATGCCTGACTGGTAGTCGTTCCTGCCCTGATATCGCTAAACGCAAGGTACAGAATGAACTACGGAAACTTCACCAAGGCGCTGGGCGCCGCCAGTCTCTTCACCCTCGGTGGTTGCGGCGTGCTGGACGTCATTGAAGTCCCGATGCCCGACATCCGCTTCGATAGTCAAACCTATGTGGTTCAGCCCGGCGACACGCTGGAGTCTGTGGCTTCGCGCTATCACCTGGATCCCAATGTGCTGATGCAGGTCAATGATCTGGACAGTTCATTGTTGACGCCGCGCCAGGTGTTGCTGCTTGATCGCAGCAGCAGAGCGACCATTGCCCGGGCCGATGAAGACTACTATCGCGCGCGGCCCATCGAGCCTTATCAGCCGGCGACCGCGGGCAGCGTGGATGACACAGCCGCCAGCGGTGATGCGCTATTGGATGATCCGCAGTTCGTCAGCGATGCCGGGGTAGCGCCAATTCTGGATCAGCAGGGTCGACCGGTGACACAGTTGCCGCCCGCCGAACCGATCGCCAGCCAGCGTGCTGACACCACGCAGGCAGAACCGGTGCGACCGGAGGGTGAAGAGACCATCATCGCCGAGGTACGTGCCGATTATCCGACGCAGGGCGTCAAAATTTCGGACAGTATTCCGGAAAACGCCAGGAATCTGGCAGCTGTCCAGGCAGATAGCAAATGGAATTGGCCCACGGTCGGCAAGATTGTGCGCGAGTTCGATCTGGCAGAGATCAACCGTCAGGGAGTTGATATCGATGCGGGGCCAGGTGCCGGAGTTCAAGCGGCGGCAGATGGGGAGGTGGTTTACAGCGGCAAGGATTTGGCGAGTTATGGCAATTTGGTAATCTTGCGTCACGAGGACAACTACCTGACTGCCTACTCCAAGGTGAACGACATTATTGTCAAGGAAAATCAGAAGGTTAGAGCCGGAGATGTGATCGCTATACTAGGCTCTGATCAGGCTCAGGGAACCGAACTTCACTTCGAAATCCGCCATAATGGCGAGCCGGTGAACCCGGTGGATTATCTTCCTGCACTCTAGTTGGAGACAGTTGGCACGATTATTGCGTCACCTATGGCCAGAAGATGATTGTCGCGCCGGATGACCGGCGCGGACGGAAAACACTTTAGTGCAGCGATGGGCTCGTATGCACACAAAGCATAGTACCGGATCAGACTTCGCACAAAAATTTAAATACATAAATTGCGGAGAAACCAATGGGCCAGAGTCAATTAGTAGAGTGGGGCGCAAGCGACAGTAGTAATGAAGAGCGTGCCGGCGTGCACAGCGCCAACGAAGAGTTGCGCGATTCGCTGGTAGACAAGACCTTCGAGGAGGACGACTCAGAAGAGGAGTCCGATGACGAGGAGGATTTTGTCGCTCAGCTCAAGCGCACCAAAGAGCAGTCACCCAGCAGCAAGGCGCGGGCGCGGGATATGGACGCGACGCGTCTCTATCTCAAAGAGATTGAGCATTCGCCGCTGCTCAATGCCGACGAAGAAAAGCACTACACCCGTCTGGCGCAGGCTGGAGATGAAAGTGCGCGCGCTCGTATGATCGAGTGCAATCTGCGGTTGGTCGTGAAGATAGCGCGGCGTTATCTCAATCGTGGATTGACGTTGCTCGATCTGATCGAAGAGGGCAACCTGGGTCTGATCCACTCGGTCGAAAAATTCGACCCCGAGCGCGGCTTCCGCTTTTCAACCTATGCGACGTGGTGGATTCGCCAGACCATCGAACGCGCCCTGATGAACCAGACGCGCACGATCCGACTGCCGATTCACGTGGTTAAGGAAATGAATGTATATCTAAAAGCCGAGCGCCGCTTGCAGCAGAAGATGGACAAGGAGCCGACTGCCGAAGACATCGCGCAGGAGTGCGACAAGCCGGTGGCTGATGTTAAGCGACTGCTCGGACTGCGCGATCGCGTGGCATCTGTCGATGTGGCGCTGGGGCCGGACGGCGATCGACCGCTGCTGGATATTATCCCGGATGAAAACAATCCCGATCCGGCGCATCGTCTGCAGGACGAGACCATTCACAAAGAGTTGAACGGCTGGCTGATGAAGCTGGAGGGCAAGCACCGCGAAGTGGTGGTTCGCCGCTTCGGTCTGCACGGCTATGAGCGTACAACGCTTGAAGACGTAGGCAAAGAGCTTGGTGTGACGCGCGAGCGCGTGCGGCAGATTCAAATGGAAGCGTTAAAGAAACTGCGCCGTATTCTCGAGGGCAGTGGTTATAGCTGGGAGGCACTGCTCGAGGGCGAGTAATGGCTTAGGAGCCTGTCCGAGAACAGGGATCGTCGCGAGGGTGTGAGATATCGAGTCAGATATTGCGATCGATTGAGGCGAATAGTCATTCATATTTAACGATATCGATCGAAATAGCTGGCCGATAGATCGCGCCCGCAGTAGATCATCTGTTCTCGGACAGGCTCCTAGTAGC
>CAZYDV010000475.1:0-3873 GCA_964646405.1 uncultured Granulosicoccaceae bacterium
CGCGTGCCACTGCTGATCGGTGGCACGCTGGTATCCAGCGCCTCGATTGCCAGTATTCTGTATCTGCCGCAGCTTGATCTTGCGCTGGTAGCAGGGCTGCTGTTTATCAGTGGTGTCGGTGGTGCGGTGATGATCCTGACCTTCGCCGCCGGTCGCGATCACAATCCCGAGTACGCACGGGGTGCGGCTCTGGGCATCATCAACACCTGTGTAGTGGCCAGCGGCGCCCTGTTGCAGCCACTGATCGGCGCACTGCTGGACTGGCAATGGGACGGGCAGATGCAGGATGGTGTGCGCATCTATTCGGCGCAGGCGTATCAAAACGCGCTGTTGTGTGTGCCGCTGGGGGCGCTCGCAGGGTTTGCGCTGACGTTTTTCGTCAGGGAGGGGAGCCGGACCGGTTCGCACTGACGGCCGGATCGGGTGAATATTGCATCAATACGACATCGCCCTCGGCCGTCGCCGCAATGGATTGGCGAACAAAACCCGCCTTCTCATAGGCGCGTATCGCCCGTGCGTTGGCGACTTCGGGATCGATGACGACCACCGGCGCGCCCTGGTCGATCAAATACTGCGCGCGCTGGTGCAGAAAACTGCTGCCGTGACCTTGGCCCAGATACGAATCGACGCCAATGAACGTATCGATCGCGCGCGAGCCCGATGGCAGCGCGGCGAGATGGCGTTGTGGCCAGGCGTGCACTTCGTAGTCCTGAATGAAGGCGAAAGGCACAGTTGCAAGGCTGACGACGTTCATCGACATCGCCATGCGCGAATCGAGGATATCCTCGCGCAGAATGCTTGCCTGCTCACGTGCATCACCCCACCAGCGAGTCACCTCGGGTGTGGCCAGCCAATCCGACAACATGGCAAAGTGTGCCATCGTCACGCGGGTGAATTGGTACGAGGTGTTTGGCATTGCTCGAAGCGTGGTCGGGTCTGTGGCGCATGCTACCAGAACGCGGCCGCTGGTTTGCGCATCCGCACAGGTGGCGTAGAATCGCGACGCTTAGGCGAAATCACCGGGGTAGGCTTTGATACTCAAAGATCGCATCAGCGGGCCCGCGGCGTGGAAGGGCTCTGAGCTGGCAGCGGATGATTCATGGATTCACCAGTTGTCGCCAGACGCGCTCGCAGAAATCGACCGTGCGCTGCAATCGGTACGCGGTGCGGGCCGTGCCTATCCGCAATTCGACGCGGCAGATTTTCCGTTGCCAACATTAGACATGGATCTGGCGGCACACGCGCAGGAACTGGAAACCGGCCGCGGCTTTGTGCTGCTGCGCGGGCTGCCGATTGATCGGTATACCGATGGTGAGATCAATATCATCTATTACGGTATCGGTCTGAACATGGGTTTGCCGGTGCGGCAGAATCCGGCCGGTGATCTGTTGGGCCTGGTGATGAATGTGGGTGACCTGAATAACAAGAACACCCGCGTCTACGAGACCAATGCCTACCTGCCTTATCACACCGATCCGTCTGATGTGTTTGGCTTGCAATGCGTGCGAAAAGCCAGGCGTGGCGGCTTAAGCAGTCTGGTCAGTGCCGCCTCGGTCTACAACGAGTTTCTCACGTCATACCCTGAATACCTCGCGCTGCTGTATCGGCCGTTCTACTACGCGCATCTGGGTAAGGACGAGCCGGGTTTGTCGCCGCTATTCAGCTATCACGAGGGCAAACTGAGTTGTCGCTATCTTCGACAATACATCGAGTTGGGCCATGAGGTGATGAAGCTGCCCTTGTCGCGTGTGGAAATCGAAGCGCTCGATATTTTCGATGCGATCACGCATCGCGAAGACCTGCGCCTGGAGATGATGCTCGAACCTGGCGACATGCAATTTGCCAACAACTATGCGGTACTGCATTCGCGCAATGGCTTCGAAGATCACGAAGATCCTCGCCATCACCGAAAGCTGCTGCGTTTGTGGTTGAAGATGGGTAACGCCAGAACGCTTGCCCCGGACTTTCCCGGTCGCAACGGGTTTGGCGTGCCCGCGCGCTGAACTGCTGTGCCGATCAAATCCCATCCTTTTTTACGCCGTCTTAGTGAGGTGAAGACGTTCCCTGCCGTCGTGCTGCTGCTGGCATTTGTCGTATTGCTCTTTAACAGTGGAATGCGGTTTTCACTCGGGCTGTTGCTGCTGCCGATGGCCGAGAGTCTGCAGTGGTCCAGAACCACGCTGTCGTCGATGGCCACCGTCTTTATGCTGGTGGCCGCAGCCGCACTGCCGTTCACCGGGCAACTGGTCGATCGTGTCGGGCCTTTTCGAGTGTTGGCTGGCGGCGTGTTGTTGGCAGGTATCTCACTGGTGTTGACAAGCCAGATTGAGCATCCCTGGCAAGCCTACGTGTGCTACGGCGTGTTGTTCGCGCTGGGCAGTGCGGCAACATCTATTACACCGATCGGGGTCATATTGTCGCGTGTGTTTCCGGATCGCACCGGTCTGGCCAACAGCGTTGCCATTTCAGGGATGGGGCTGGGCCAGTTGCTGATCGTATCCGTGCTGGCGGCAAGTCTTTGGCAGCTTGGCTGGCGCGGTGCGTTTATGTGGCTGGGTATTGGCAGCGTGATGGTAATTGCGCCCTTGCTGCTGTTGGTGATGATGTCCGCGCAGCGCATGGCAGTCGCGGCCAGCGATAACTTGCAGAAACCGGCGGCTGCCTCGCGACAAGACCTTAGCAAGGCGATGCGCTCAAAGCCTCTGTGGCTGATTCTACTGATCTATGCGATCTGCGGCTTTCAGGATTTTTTCATCGCCACCCACATCGTCGCCCTTGCAACCGAATCCAACGTTGATCTCGCCACGGCGGGGCAGCTACTGGCGTTGATGGGGCTTGCGGGGTTGTGCGGCGTGTTGCCCGCCGGTGCGCTGGCCGATCGCTTTGGGGTCAGAATCGTCACGCTGTTTTGTTTTGCCTTGCGCTGTACGTTGTTTGCACTGATGCTCGTCAGCCGTGAGCCAATCGCCGTGATCACCGCCGCACTGTTGTTCGGCTTCACCTTCTGGATGACCGCACCGCTGACAGTTATTTTTGCCAGGCAGATTGTTGGTGTGTCACTGCTGGGCACAGTGTCTGGCATCATCACCATGGTGCATCACGGTATGGGAGGCTTTGGTGCGCTTTTCGGGGCGCTGGGTTTTGATCGCAGCGGCAACTACCACTCGGGGCTTATGGCACTGCTGGCGCTGTCGATACTGGGTGGTGTGCTGACGCTGTTGTATCGGGAAAAGGGGGCAAACTCTGCCTAGTGCGGCGTTGGGCGTGTGTTACGCCGGCCGCTCGGCAATGACATCGCCGTCGTCCCTTTCACCCACTACGCGGAACCCGTAGCGGGCATACAGTTTTTTGGCGGCGAGATTGTCTGGCGCATAGTAAATATCAATCAGACTGCAGCGATTGTGTGTTCTGATGTCGTCGAGCAACAGGCCCATCGCCACCTTCCCGATTCCCTGGTTCTGGAACTGTCTGTCGATCATAAAACGCCAGATAGTACATTCGTCTTCATCGGGATTGCCGGCTTCTCCAAACTGATACATCGCGAACCCGACCACCGTGCCATCTCTGCGGATAGCTCTGGGGTGATACAGCGGTGATAGCGAGGACTCGGCAATGGAATACAGATTGGATGGAAGATTGTCCTCCTGAGCTGGTTCGAGCTCCAGGTCGATGACATCTTCAAAATTCTCCCAGTCAATTTTCTCCAGTGTTACTTCCAATGTACTGCTCCCGGGCGGGTTTGGTGGAATGGTTACGGGGATATCGCGTAGCCGAAGAGCTTACTCGCAATGGACGCGGCCAGCAATAAACATCCGCGTGGATGCGCCCGGGGCGCATCCACCCTACAAATCTGCACGATTTTTCGTAGGGTGG
>CAZYDV010000476.1:0-3871 GCA_964646405.1 uncultured Granulosicoccaceae bacterium
GCCTGAGCTTATCGCAACGATCAGCGGCGAGCGATCGACAATGGCGGGCATCGCGAAGCTGCTGAGACCGGGCTCTGCGCGAATGTGGCACAGTATCCGTCGCGCCTCGCATGCCGAGGCGATGGCGCGGCTGAGCCGCTCATCAACGCCGTTGGACACCACCAGCCAGCAGTCCTCCAGATCGTCTTCGCGCCAGTCGCGATGTTGGCAGGCGACGCCATCGGGGGCGGGCACGGCCGGTGTGGATGCAGGTTTGATCCAGAGGATTTTCGCACCGCTGCCAGCCAGCGTTTGCACCTGGCGGGCAGTGGTGGGGTCGTCGCCTACGATTAGGCACTTGCGATCGCGCAGCTGCAGGAATGCCGGGTAGTGTTGCACGGTATGAAATGATTTTCCGGGGATGTCGCAGGCACCGGCATAGCACCATAGATATATGGCACGCGGACAGTCCGGCGGTTAATCTTGCCTATCATGCATTACCACATTTTCGAGATCAATCCGTTCGAGCAGCTCACCTGGCTGGAGTCCACGCCAGATTACCGCGAGGCGCGCGAGCGCGTGCGAGCTCGCCGCAAGGCGCCCAATGCGGTAGCCGGTACGCGCTACCGCATGATGTTTGCGACTGATCGCGACCACGCCGAACGCCTGCTGCGGGAAAAACGCGAGCCGCGACCCATGGGCGAACACGACTAGAGAGTGACGATGACAGAATTTACCCGCGAGCTGGACACCAGTGGCCTGAACTGCCCGATGCCGATACTGCGCACCAAAAAAGCATTGAAAGATCTGCAAAGTGGCGAGATCCTCAAAGTAGTGGCGACCGATCCCGGTACCGTCAAGGATATGGAGGCGTTTGCGAAACAAACCGGCAACACCCTGCTCGAGTCGAGCACAGAGGGCGACAGTTTCATCTATCGCCTGCAAAAGGGCTGAGCCGCAGCCCAACGAGAGACCTCGCGGCCTGCGGCGTTCGTTCAGCGCAGCCGGGCCATTCGCCGGGGACGCCATCTTCACCGGTCCGGGAGACCGTGTATGGAATACACTAATATTCACTTTGTCGCCGCCGCCGGCTTCGCGCTGGCGATGGTGCTGGGCGCGGTGATGAATCGCACCAATTTCTGCACCATGGGCGCGGTCAGTGATTGGGTCAACATGGGGCTGAATGGTCGCTTTGCGGCCTGGGTGCTGGCGATGGGCATTGCGGTGGCCGGCGCCCAGCTACTGGAGCTGCTGGGGCTTGTGGACCTTCAGGGCACCATTTATCGCACCACAAACTTCGCCTGGCTGGGCTATGTGATCGGCGGCGGTCTGTTTGGCATCGGCATGACGCTGGCTGGTGGTTGCGGGCAGCGCTCGCTGGTGCGTCTGGGCAGTGGAAATTTGAAGTCGCTCGTGGTTGTCCTGATACTGGGGGTTACCGCCTACGCCACACTGCGCGGCATACTCGGGCTGTTGCGCGTCAACACTGTCGATCCCGTTGCGATCGATCTGAGTGCGCGAGACCTTGAAGGGCAGGGCATGGCGACGATGCTGGGCAGTTTGACTGGCATGAGTGCCGACGGCGCGTTGCGCTGGGTGATTGCGGCAGTGTTTGCTTTGCTGTTGATTGGCTGGGCGCTGCGTCAGCCGGCGCTGCGGCACAGTGTCGACAATCTGCTGGGCGGTATCGTCACCGGATTGTGCGTCGTTGGTGCCTGGGCCATCACTGGCATCTATGGTGTCGATGATTTCGATCCGGTGCCAGTCGAGAGCCTGACCTTCATCGCGCCGACCGGCAACACGATCAACTATGCAATGACCTTCACCGGTGCAACGATCAACTTTGGCGTCGCGGTGGTGTTGGGGATGATTGTCGGCTCATTCCTCTACGCGTTGCTCTCGCGCAGCTTCCGGCTGGAGACCTTCAGCGACCGCAGCGACATGTGCAATCACCTCATCGGCGCCGTGTTGATGGGATTTGGCGGGGTGCTGGCGATGGGCTGCACGATCGGCCAGGGGGTATCGGGTATCTCGACGCTGGCAGTCGGCTCGTTTGTCGCCGTATTCAGTATCATCGCGGGTTGTGCGCTGACACTGAAGGTACAGTACCACCTGATGGATGAGCTGGGATTTTTCCGCGCGCTCGGTAAAGGGATACTCGAATTGCTGATGCCGTGGCGGGCGGACTAGCACGCCGTGCAGACCAGCAAACTGCATTTCCAGACACGCAAGGCTGCCACAGCAGCCGAGCCATCGACCTGCATTGAGGCCGAGCCCTATGCGTTGCGCGTGCTCGATGACAGCATGGAGCCGGAATTCAAACGCGGCTGTATAATCGTTATCGATCCCACCGGGCACGCTCGCGACGGCAGCTACGTACTGGCCAGAGAATTCTCCACCGTTGCACGCACGGACACCGACGGATACGTTTTTCGCCAGTTGCGTGGCGATGCTGAAACGGGCTGGTTTCTGCAGCCGTTGAACCTCGCCTATCCGGCTGCATCTACCGATCTGAATGACATCGCCGGTGTGATTGTGCAGCGCGCCGGGGTTCGCCGCCGCTATCACAAGCGCTACGATTAGTGGACGTGTGAATGGCACTGCGGCGCATCAAGGACCGCTGGCACAACTCGACACCGGACGTGCCCGATCGCGATGTGCTCTCCGAGAAAAGTCTGAACGATCACGCCAGCGCGCTGGCCTTCATTATCTGGCGCCAGGGGCTGAACGCGGCGATTAATCTGCACGCCGAGGAGTTTCGCTACGACGACGACTATCAGCGCGTCGGTGTAATCAGCGAGTTGCTCGCTTTTCAGATCCAGCACTCCGATCGATTGGCGGCAGGGTTTCTGGATCACCAGGCGCGGGGGATTTTCATTCAGGCAATCTGTGCACGAGTGGCCGACCAGATGCAGGATAACCTCGCCGAAATTGCCGGTCCCGGCGACTATCGCCCTCCTTTCATCAAGTTACTCAATCAGCGGTTCGGTGACTATGCCGCTTTTCGCTACGATGCAGAACAGCCTCGCTACGATGTGTTGCGCTACCTCGGGCACGCCGTGTTGGAGGTGATGGGCGATGATCAGACCAATCGTTGGGTAATCGACCAGATTATCGACATCGACGCACTGGATTTGTCCGATCAGGTCAGTCGATCGCTGCATCGACTGTTTGGCCACTGATCCTTTCGTGACTCGGGCTATCCAAATAGTGATATATGTGCGCGGGATTGATTCGGCTACACTTTTCGGTCATGGATAAATCTGTTTATCACAGCACCTTGAAGAAGATGCACGACAGTGGCGTGAGCAAAGCCTACAGTCACGGTTGGGCCAGCGGTGCATTGGGCAATCCGCAACTCGAAGAGCAGCGTATCACCGAGGCCTACACAGCAGGCTATGAAGACGGTGAGAACGGTGTGCTGGATGGCTACGACAAGTGGATCGATTCATGAGCCAGATGCGTGCGGTATCGGCATGAGTGGCACCGAACCGGTAGAAATTACTCCGGTGCTGCAGGCATCGGCGGATCCTCTGTCGCAGTTGGCACAGGGTGCGTCTGCGCTCGACGATGATGTGCGTCAACGCAGTCGCTCCCGGCTCGACGCGATCGCAGCGCAAATGACTGCCGCAGAACACTTGTGGCAGACCTATCTCGACAACCCGACATCGAGTAACGATCGATTCACCGCTGTGATGTGGATCGGTGCCGAACGTGCCCGCGCACTGCACAAGATCCATCTCGATCTGCGCGATCAGGCCCGCGCACTGACCGCTGCCAGCGGCGTCGCGTTTCGCGATACCGTAGGCATCGCCAGCGAGGTAGATATCGTTACCGCCTACGATCAGCTCGAGGATGGCGAGACCGGGCCTGCGCGCGCGCAGCAAGCGAT
>CAZYDV010000477.1:0-3862 GCA_964646405.1 uncultured Granulosicoccaceae bacterium
TGGCTTTGTGTTTTCGGTGGCCGGTGACAGTTTTGGCGTCATCTTCACTCAGGTCGAGGATTGCCTGGCTGCGGCGCGGGAGATTGATACCCGGTTGCACGTGAGTGACTGGCCCAGTGGTTTGCCGATCTCGGTTCGAATGTCTGCCAACACGGGGCCGGTCATTCAGCGCGATGGCGGCTGTTATGGCCCCGAGATCGTGCGTACCGCGATCCTCTGCGAGATCGGTCACGCACGCCAGTTGTTGCTCACTGAAGAACTGGCGAGTCGACTCGATTCGGCAGAAACACAGTATCTGGGGCTTTATCGGCTGCGTAAAATCAGTCAGCCGCAGGCGGTATCGCAACTTGGGCAGCAGACTTTTCCTCCCTTGCGTCATGTCGAGCAACGCGTCAACACGCTGCCTAAGCCACGCACCGAGATTATCGGTCGCGACACGCTGTTGCGCCAGTTGCAGAGCGATGCACAGGATCACCGCCTGGTCACATTGACCGGGCCCGGTGGGGTGGGTAAAACCCGGCTGGGTATCGAGCTTGCGCAGCGCTATTTCGATCGCGCCGCCGACAGTGCTCACCTGATCGATCTGGGGTCGATTAACCATGGCGGGGACATGCCTCAGGCGTTTGCCCAGGGGATCAATCTAACCCTGTTGCCAGACGGCGACGCTGTTGCGCAAATCGAGAACTATCTGGCCCCCAGAAGTTGCGTGCTGCTGCTCGACAACTGTGAGCACCTGCTCGATGACTGTGCCGAGATCGCCGATCGTCTGCTCAATGGCTGCGGCATGCTCACGATTATCGCCACCAGCAGGGCCGCGCTTGAAATTGAGGGCGAGCGAGTTTGCCGGGTGCCGGTGCTGCCGGCCGGCGCCGATAGTCCGGCGGTGGAACTGTTTGTTCGCAAGGCTTCCAGCCAGAGTGCGGTGCCCATCGATATTAGCGCCAATCGCCATCTGGTGGCAGAGATCTGCGATCGACTCGATGGTCTGCCGCTGGCGATAGAACTTGCCGCGGCGCGCACGCGGTCACTGCCGGTCGCCGAACTGCATCGCAAGCTGCAAAGTCGTCTCGACAGCCTGACGCCGCGCCGCTCGGGTCGGGCTGGCAGGGCCAGAACGCTCGCCGACGTCGTCGCCTGGAGCTATGAGCTCTTGTCGCCCCGAGAGCAGGCCGGACTGAAATCGCTGGTGGTGTTTCAGGGTGGTTTCAGCCTGGTGGATGTTGCACCGGTGCTGGCTATCAGTGAGGACGAGGCCAATGACCTGATCGATGCACTGGTGGCCTGGTCACTGCTGGAGACACAAACGGCACAGACCGGCGAGTTGCGTTTTCGCATGCTGTTTTCGATCGCGCAGTTTGCCGCCGATCAACTGACCGATGCCCCGGAATCTGCACGGCTTCGCGATCGCCATCTGGAGCACTTTCTCGATCTGGCCGAGCGCGGCAGTCATCCGTTTATCCCGCATCCGGCATTGAATCGCCGTCACTTGCACGAACAGTTGAATCTGCGAGCGGCCGCGCAGTGGGCCATCGACAACGATCGCCCGACCGATGCTGCACGAATCGCTACCGGTACGGTGATCGCCCTGGACAGTACCGGTGAGCATCAACGCGGGATGAGCTGGTCGCGCGGTGTCTTTGGTGCTAACGACGAAATTGCGTTTAACGCAATGGTGACCGAGGCTTATCTATTCGGCATTGAAGGTGATCTGGCATCACAGAGCGATTGTGCCAGTGTTGCGATCGAGCTGTGTGGATCGCGATCATTCAATCTGTTGCCGGTGGCCCTGTGTCTGAAAGCGCTGCACTACATGACCTTCGATCCGCCGCAGGCGCGACAATTGATCAAGCAGTCGCTGGCCGGTGCCGGCGCCAGCGCCACAACCGAAATCAATACCATGTTCTGTGCGATGCATTTGTCGTGGCTGGATATCCTTTGTGCACGCACGGCAGAGGTGCTGAAATATGCCGCTCCGTTTCCGGGCTCGATGGCGGTACTCACTCGGGTGCTGGCGCACTTGCACAAGGGCGATATTCCGAGCGCGCAATTGCAGCTCACCGCCGCCGAACGTCAGCCCGCCGATGAATGGCATCATTTTCTGGATATCGCTCGCACTCAGGTGTTGCTTGCCGATGATCGCCTGCGCGAGGCGACCGAGTGCCTGACCGATGCCGCCTCGGCCGACTCCGGTTTGCGGCGCTGGCAGGACGGTGACTTTCTGATCAGTTTCGCCACCCTGCACGAGTTTCACGGCGGTCGGCGGCGCGCGCTGGAAATCGTTGATAGCTGCCGCAGCCGCCATGCGTTAACCCAGGGCATTGCACTGCGTCTGAAACAGCGCCTGTGCGATTGGCCGCAACGCTACGAATCGCCCGAATCTCTGAATTGGCTGCAGAAAGTCTATGCGCGTGGCAGTGCCGAGCGCTATGCCAAAGTTCAGCCGAGTCTGCTGCGGCAGGAAATCGAATACTGGCGCGCCTGGCTTGACCGGCGCGATATTCAGCTAATCGGATAGGGCAGTCGTCAACGCAGTGAAACAATGGATGTGCTGGAGTATCGTCTTCTGGCTGGCCTGTTGGCCGGGCGCGCTTGCAGAGCGTGTGTTTGAGCCGTTGGCAGACCGCAGGCAGGTGGTGTTGCTGCATGGCCTGGCGCGATCCGGTTTCTCGATGGCGCCGTTGCAGCGTGCATTGGCCGATCGAGGCTATCTCACCTGTAACATCGATTATCCATCGCGAAGCGCCGATATCGAAACGCTGTCGCACAGCCACATTGCGCCCGCCATTCGCGCGTGTATCGACAGCACCGTAGATGCCGTTGATGTTGTTACCCACTCGATGGGCGGGATCGTGCTGCGCTATCTGGTAAGCGAGCGTCTGCTGTCGCCGCTGGGGCGAGTGGTGATGTTAAGTCCGCCCAACGGTGGCAGCGAGGTGGTGGACAAATTCGGTGGCTTGCCGGCATTCGAGTGGATCAACGGGCCAGCCGGTCTTCAACTGGGTACTGATACCAGAAGTTTGCCGCGCACACTGGGCCCGGCGACCTTTGAACTGGGCGTGATAACCGGCAAGGTTTCGATCAACTGGATACTCTCCACGTTGATCGATGGAGTCGACGATGGCAAGGTTTCAATAAAAAGTGCCAGGCTCGAGGGCATGCAGGACTTCCTGGTGCTGCCGGCGTCGCATCCATTCATCATGAAAGACCCGCGTGCGATTGAGCAGACTCTGATTTTTTTGCAGCACGGTCGGTTTAAGGTGCCACCATGAGTGCTGGCAGGTTTATGCGAACGAGCAATTGCGCACCCAATCGATCTCTGCCGTGAGGCTGCGATCGCGCTCAAGCGCTGGCGAGTGTGTTGCGATGCGTTGATAAAGGGGTTCGAGTGCGTGTGGCAGCGGACCGGCATCGCGCAGTCTGATCGCATGCACCGCCAGTAGTGCTTCAATCGCCACCAGGTATTGCAGTTTTGCATTCAGCGTGTGCAGATTCTTGGCCATCAGTGGCGCGCTGGTGTGGCAGTCTTCGAGGCTGTCTGCCGACGGGCTGGGTGCCGGTGTCGGGGCTTGTGCCAACTGTCCGATCTCCATCATCAGTGCCTCGGCCACTTTCATCAGCGGGGCCAGGCCTGCGCTGTCGGCACCGTCGGGCGTCAGCCCGGAGGGCAAGGCCGAGAAGCGATGATTCAGCAGCTTGGACAGGCGCGCCACCAATTGCGCTGACCATGCCGCAAGCGTCTGTGCCAATGCCTGCAGAGCGACGCCCAGCAGGGGGGCCAGATAGCCACCGTGAGACAGAATCTGTTGCTCATCTGGCAGCGTGGCCGGATTGTCCGTGGTGCCATTGAGTTCACCGTGGACGG
>CAZYDV010000478.1:0-3839 GCA_964646405.1 uncultured Granulosicoccaceae bacterium
TGGCTTCGATACCGGCAGTGAGGCAACGTTTCGATCAACCACCAATTATGAGCCCCTTCTTTTCAATAAGTCTGGCAACAGACGCGCACGCGGATCATTCGAATTGACTTTCCGAAACCTGGATGCACCAGAGGAGACGGTGAACAGCACAACTGACAACAGTGACACGGCCGATAACCAAGGCATGGATACCGGAGACATGCAGAATATGGACGGTGGCATGACGGAGAACAATTCCAGCGCTACCCCGATCACTACGATGTCGAGAGCCGCAGAACTCTTTGCTGCAGAGCGAGGCAGGCTACGATTTGACGCGACTTACGACCCCTGGTACCACTCGAACGATCACATCGGTTTTCGTACTGGCATAGGTTTTAGCTCAATCCCCGACCAGGTAGACGATGTTCGGGTTCGAAGTCGCTACTATTTCGGGCCAGTATTTCGCGCCGATTACGGAACGGCTGACGACGATCGAAACAGTGTCGGTGAAGCTTTTTTTGGACTCGCTGTCGATGAGTCATGGCGCTTCAGCCGTATGGTGGAAGTACCGGACGGCACTGGCGGCACGACTACTGAACAGCAACGATTTAACGAGGCCGAACGCTTCGTCATCGACGGAAGGCTGGATGTACCTGGTTTTTTCCAAAACGACAAGGTGCGTCTACGTTCGCGATTTCTTGCTGACCTGCCTTTGAGTGGACGGGGACCAAGTGAGATTCGTATCAGTTTATTACTCAGTGTCGATATTGGTACAATATTCAGCCTGGGGAACTAGAACACCACAATCGCAATAGCATGATCGGGCGGTGGCCCGATCGTGTTTCGCACGACAGCGACTCTCAACTACGTGCCCTCACTCCAGTGCCAGTTGCGCGCGCACGATCACGTTCTTATCCGAATCTAGAGCAAGCACTACCATCTCTCCAGATGCTGGATATACTCCCGATATTGTGGTGATATTCACCTGATGCGTGACCAGAACAGCCAGATCCGCAGATTGGCGTTGCGCCATCCACTCGATCAGTTGTCGGGTCTGTAACTCCTCGCGCTCCCATTGTCGAAAAAACGAATTCAGCGCGGGTAGTTTTTTAACCGTTCCCAGATCGAGTAGTTTTGCCGTATCCATACAACGACACCAGGCGCTGCTGTAGATCGAAAACGGACCCTCGCCAAGATCCTTCAGCGCTTCACCGATGCGCACCGCCTGCTCGCGTCCCTGCTGCGACAGATTGCGCTGGGTGCTGCAGTCGGTCTCGGAGAATCGATCGGGATCACCCGTGCCGGGGGCGAGGGCATGGCGCATCAGCACGATAGCACCCTTGCTGTTCAACGCGTCGCGAAATTGCTTTTCCTCAGCAGTGAGTGCTTCGGTTGAAATCGCAGCCAGCGGCGTCAGCAGGCAAACACACAGCCACACAAAAAATGCGGTTGCACTCGGCAATCGGTTGGGTTGAGTAATCAGTGATTCCATTTGCATCGGTTTGTTTAAGAGGGGTAGAGAGCCAGCGCGCGTGGTCAGTGATGCGCAACATGACTTGACTCCCGTTGCCATAAGCACGAAAGATTCGATTCATACACATCATGCATAAGTCACCGATCCTGATCAATTACAACAAGCCCGATTGTCAGCGAAAAGGACTCAACGCGAGTGGCTGGCCTTGACTGGCTGAATTAACCTGCCCCGCCCCGGCCGGTCCCGGTTCATTTGATGTTGAAGGTATGCCACAGCCTGTGCAATCGACCCCGCTCAAGTGAGCGGGCGACTGGGTTATAATCGGACAAACCATTTTGCGCACGCTGCCCGATGATCGACTTCAAACTGCCCGAGGCGAAGCTGGATCCGCTGCTGGATCTTATAGGCAAATACCGTAACGACCCGCGCGACCACAAGCTGGATCTGGGGGTTGGCGTCTATCGCAACAACGATGGCGTCACCCCGGTTATGCAAGCGGTTAAAGTCGCCGAAGCGAGGCTGCACGAGTCGCAGCAGAGCAAGAGCTACCTGGGGTTGACCGGCGACATCAGTTTCGTCAACAACCTCGCGCGCCTGCTGTTTGGCGACACCAAAGCCAGTATAGCCGGCGCCCAGACGCCGGGTGGCAGCGGTGGCCTGCGAATCGCTTTTGAAACCTACCACACGGCATTTCCGGATGGAAAAGTCTGGGTCGCCGACCCAACCTGGCCCAATCATGTGCCACTGGTGGAGTCCGCCGGCGTCGCGGTGGCGCTGTATCCGTATTTTTCCACCGCCACGCAGACACTGCTGTTCTCACAAATGATCGATGCACTGAGTCAGGCGGCACAGGGTGACGCGGTATTGCTGCACGGCTGCTGCCACAACCCGACCGGGGCAGACCCGGACCAACAGCAATGGCGACAGATCATCGAACTGCTCAACGATCGCGGGCTGGTGCCGATCGTCGATCTTGCCTATCACGGTCTGGGTCGTGGCCTGATCGAAGACTTAAAGGCTACGCGCGCGCTGATCGAGCACTGCCCGCAAACGCTGATCGCCGCCAGTGCGTCAAAGAATTTCGGGCTTTATCGCGATCGGGTCGGTGCGGTTTACATGGCGGCACAGGATCCGGATATCGCACAGCGAAGTCAGGCCTATTTTGGACAGATTGCGCGCTGCCTGTATTCAATGCCGCCAGACCACGGCGCGGCCGTGGTCGATCTGGTTCTGGCCGATGACTCATTGCGCGCCAACTGGATGGCAGAGCTCGATGAAATGACCGCTCGCGTACAAAGCCTGCGCAAAGCCATTGCCGAGCACGGCGCCGCACTCGGCCTGCAGTTTGTGGCCAGTCAGTACGGCATGTTTTCACAGTTGCCACTGAGTAGTGCGCAAGTGCAGGCGCTGGTGGATGATCATGCGATCTACATCGCGCCCGATGGCCGCATCAACGTGGCCGGATGTGCACTGGCTGATGCCGGTCAGTTTGTCGACGGACTGGCAAGTGTAGGCTTTGCCATGTCGAATGCAAGCGCCTGATACAAATCAACTAACCGAGGCCAGCATGAGCATACGTGCCGTACATCAACAGCATCAGGCACAACCGACAATGGAGGGCGCCGGCGTTAAACTGCATCGCGCCTTTGGTTTCGGCAAGACCAGTGATTTTGACCCCTTTTTATTGTTTGACGATTTCCGCGGTGATCACCCGGACGACTATCGAGCCGGTTTTCCATGGCATCCACACCGCGGCATAGAGACCATCACTTACGTGCTGGCAGGCTCGGTCGAACACGGAGACAGTCTGGGCAACCGCGGCACTCTGGGCGATGGTGATCTGCAGTGGATGACCGCGGGACGCGGCATCATGCACCAGGAAATGCCGAGCGGCGACGCCAGCGGCGCCATGCATGGCTTTCAGCTATGGGCCAATCTGCCCGCGTCGATGAAAATGACGAGCCCACGCTATCAGGACCTCGCATCCAAGGATATCCCCGTGTTGCAGGATAACGACGGCACCCGCATAAAGATCCTCTGCGGCAACTACAAAGGGGTATTCGGGCCGGTCGACGGTGTCGCCGCCGACCCTTGCTATTTCGATATCTCGCTGCCACCGAATACCTCAAAGCGATTGCCGGTCGAGACCTGGCGCCAGGCGTTTGCCTATGTGTTCGCCGGCAGCGGTAGTTTCGCCGATGCCTCTGCGCCGTTTGGTGTGCTGACCGAGCGCAGCGGCCCCAATGGCGAGGAGATTGTTCGGCGTGAGCAAAGCGCTAACCGCAGCCTGGTGCTGTTTAGTACCGGCGATGAGATACAAGTCAGCAGTGGCGAGTACGGCATGCGTTTTCTGTTGGTGTCAGGGCGCCCGATTCGCGAGCCAGTG
>CAZYDV010000479.1:0-3835 GCA_964646405.1 uncultured Granulosicoccaceae bacterium
GTGCAGTACTACGCCAGCCAACCGTGGCCCTTTCCGCACTCACTGATGATTGGCGTTCACTGCGAAGCAGTTAGCGATGACATCAAAATCGATGACGACGAGCTCGAGGACTGCCGCTGGTTCAGCCGAGATGAAGTGCACTTGATGAGCCGTGACGAACATCCGGACGGTTTTAAATGCCCGCCGAGTCGTGCGATTGCGACTACATTGATTCAGGCCTGGCTGGAAGATTAAAGGTAAGCCTGGTGTGGCATCGGCTGCCTATTTTTGGGTAACCGCAAGGCATAGACAAAACTCTTGATTCTCAACCAGGGTGCTGCCAGTTCATGCGGCAAATCGTTTAATCAGGCCGCCGTGTTCAAACTGCTCAATCGGTTGTGGCATACCAACGCCATAGCCCTGCACGTAGTCAATGCCCATCTCTGACAACTTCAGACGTATCGCGTCGTTCTCGACAAACTCGGCAATCGAGGCGATTTGCATTACCCTGGAGATATCGGCAATCGCGCGCACCATGGCAAGGCTGATGTCATCGTTCAACAGGTCTTTGACGAACGCGCCGTCTATTTTGATGAAGTCTACCGGTAAATTCTTCAGGTAGGTAAAGGAACTCATCCCGGCGCCAAAATCATCCAGCGCGAACCGGCAACCAAGTGTTTTCACCGATTTCATAAAATCGATGGCGCTGCCAAGATCTGCCACAGCTGCGGTTTCGGTGATCTCGAAGCAAATATTTTCACACAACGCACGCTGTTCATGCAGTGCCGAAAGAAGAAAATCCCGAAATTGACTGTCGCAAACCGATGCGCCAGAGATATTCATTGCACACACTGGCATCTCTACTGTGCGCCGCAGATGGGCTGCCATCCACTCGAGCGTGTGGCTGATCACCCAGCGGTCAACATGCGGCATCATTCCGTAGCGCTCGGCGGCTGGCAGGAATGCGCCCGGCGGAATTAATTTTCCATTCTCATCCCGCAGCCTGACCAGCACCTCAATATGCGGCGGATGATGCGAGTGGATATTAGTCGGTTCGATAATTTGCCCGAACAGCACCAGCCCCGATCCTTCGATCGCCTCACGCAGTCGCGGCACCCAGGTTAACTCACGTTCCCGAATATCACGCTGCTGATCATCTTCACGATACAGGTACACTCGATTGCGACCGGCGTGTTTTGCTGCATAGCAGGCGCTGTCAGCGGCTTGCATAACAAGTTCAGAGCGATTGTCTTCACCGTTTATCGCAACAGCACCGATACTGGCCTCGGCCGCAAAGGTCCGGCCCTGCCATGAGAATCTGAAGCGCTCGATAGCGCTGCGAATATGTTCTGCAATTTGCAGCCCTTCTGTGGATTCAGTGTGCGGCAGTAACAGCGCGAATTCATCACCACCCGGTCTTGCAAATACATTCTCACTGCCGATATGTTCGCGCAGCATCGTGGACAACTGCACCAGCAACGCATCGCCGGCAGCGTGACCACACGAGTCATTCACCAACTTGAATTGATCGAGATCGAAAAACAGCAGTGTCGCCTGCGGTGACGCCGCGGTTCTTTGCGCCAGGAAGTTTTTCAGGTGGGCATCAAACGACGAGCGGTTCTTCAAGCCCGTCAGGTAATCGTGGCTCGCCTGGTGCTCCAGTTCAACAGCCAGAGTCCTTGTGCCATCGATCGCCTTGCCAAGGTCGTCCACTGCGATGGACAACATCTGGATCTCCCGGGAACCGGATAGCTCCAGCGGCGTCAGTTCATCGATGTGGACGTCATCGTCTGAGAGTAACCGCAGTCTGCCCCGCAACTTTCCCAACGGCGAGGTTACGAGCATATGCAGCAACACCAGACTCAGGGTGGTTAGCGTGAGAAGGGCGACGACCATCCTCGATTGTTCGAACGCGAGCCTGGCATTTACCTCAGCAATCAATCGAGCCGGATCCCACACAGCCGCCACTTCGCCGAAGACTCGGCCTGCGTATTCGATTTGTTGCTGGTATGCGTAAGCCCCCACAGGCAAATCCTGCCCGGGACGCACCCAGTTCACTACCAGATCGCCTGAGGCATTGGTAACACGCAGGGAGTACAAATCCGGATCGAACCCGATGGTATCCTGCACCAGTGTGTTGACGACGGCGATATCGTCCTCAATTACCGATTCAAGCGCACCCGCAGAGAATATCTCCAGCGTTCGCAGGCTTTGCACCTTTAGCAGATCTGCTATTTCTCCGCCACGCTGCTCATGCCCGAGCTTCGTCGTAGTATACGCAACGACAATCATCGCGCACACCAACGCCACCGAAATACGGAGCCACAGTGGTCGAGGAGGAGCCAGTACGCCGCCAACCACAATTGAAATCCTTTTCAACAGATTCAGCGACATCAGGTCAGCCTGGAAATTACAACCGCATTCTGTGTGGTTCGCAGATCAACGGAACCAGCCGCAATAACATCCTGTTAAAGCCCGCTATTCATCACAAGCGCATGGGACGATCCGCGATGTGTTGTTACTGCTAACGGACAATCCGCCAACGCCTTGAGCCCGCTATACCCCCGCCGTTGATGGTCGCCGCACCAGATCCCAGATACTGGGCACCTCGGCCATTGGTACATGTATTAAAGCAGGCTCCCCTCGATCCAGAAACTCAACAAGCAAGCGCTCGAGCGTACTGGCATCGCGCGCCAGATCCGCTTTGACCCCAAACGAACGTGCCAATGCGACAAAGTCCGGGTTGACGAGATCGACGGCAATGTGCCGACTGCCAAAACTCTGTGCCTGTATGGTTTTAACGTTGCCGTAAGCGCCATTGTCTACCACGATATGAACGGCGGCGATATTGTGTTGGGCCGCAGTCGCGAGTTCCTGCACGGTAAACATAAAACCACCATCGCCGGAGATCGACACCACCGCCTTGTCAGGGCACGCTACTTTGGCCCCTAATGCCGCCGGCAAGCCGTATCCCAAAGTCGCCTGGTAACCGACCGTCATCCAGCTACGGGGCTGATAGACCGGGTAGCCAAAGCGAGTGTAGTAAGCCAACTGTGTGACGTCATTGACCAGAATGCCGTCTTCAGGCAGCGCTCGACGAATAGCGTCGGAGAAGTCGCCCAGTGGACCAATGCCGGCAAGCTTGCGGTGCATATCTGCCCGGTGCTGATCGCAACGCCTGAGGAATTCGTGCCGATCCGGTGCCGTCTCCGGCAACTGTGCAGCAATGGCCGCCATTCCCTGCGCGGCCGACGTGACGACACCAATCGACGCGGGGCGCGGTTTGCGTACTTGATCGGAATCGATATCAATGCGCAACACCTCGACCTCGGCTGCTCGCCCCCAAGCCAGCGCCGGTGCGAGAAACCGCGTACCAACCACCAGGGCGACGTCTATGTCGTCCCAGATCTCCTGACCACACAGAATATTGTAGGCAAGCGGATGCGCATCCGAGATCGCGCCCAGGCCACTGGGTGAGACAATGACCGGCGCATTCAATCGCTCGGCCAACTGCAGCAATGGCGTCTCTGCGCCGTAAACGCCGCCACCGATAAATACCGCCGGGCACTTGGCCCGGGCTAGCTTGGCTGTGATCGCGGCTATTTTTTCTGCATCGGGAACCGGATCGGGATCTGACTGCGCGCTGCCCGCTGCCACCACCGGTGCCGTGGCATAGTACTGATCCGGCGCCATCTCGAGCACAGCGGGTTGCTTGCGACCGCTGTTCATGTAGTTAAACGCATCATTGACGACGCGGCCAACCTCGGCCGGATGATGGGCGCGCTTGGCCCAACCCACGACCCCTGCTGACATCGCCAGTTGGTCTCGCAGCTCGTGTGCAATGCCAAAGCCCATG
>CAZYDV010000480.1:0-3833 GCA_964646405.1 uncultured Granulosicoccaceae bacterium
CCGCGGGACATCGCGAAGCGTCCAATGCCGTATTGGGTGTCAGAGCTGCCGGGAAAACGCGCACCGAGCCTGGAGAGCACTTCGGCGCCGAGCTCGGCATCGGTCTGACGCAAAAGCGAGCTGACCAGCCCGGGAATGACCTCGGTGGGTTCCTGACCGGAGATATCGACAATTTTCTCCAGCGCGCCGGCGGCGTTGTCGACATCTTTGCGCTGCAGCGAAATCTGCACCTTGTGCTGCCAGGCATCAATGCTTGCCGGATTGAGCTCGACCCAGCGCGACACGGCGTCGTTGGCCTGATCCCAGTCTCGCCCGTACATGGCAAGCTTGACCGCACGCTCGGCGACGCGCGCATCGTCTGAGGTATTGGCCGCCTCCAGATAATGACTGGCGGCAAGGTCAACTCGACCCCGACGACCGGCGATTTCGGCGCTTAAGATCTTGTAGACCAGATCGGCCTCTTCACTCATCGACAGCTCGCTCAGCGGCGTGGCGGGCGGCGTGGCGTTTTCGGCCGAGTTGTCTTCGGCCTGCACGGCCGGCGCTGCGGTTTCAGTCTGGGCCGTTGAGAGCGTGGCGCTGCAGGCGCAGACCATGGTCGCCATAGCGGAAACGAGAGTAATGGTTTTCAAAGTGGCTGTGTCGCTGTTTATTGTCCGGACCCAAAAATTCAAACTGAGATACCCGAGTTGACTATCTTGTACGGTTTGGACCCACATCGTCCGAAAAGTTTGCCCCGGATCATTGCCGGGCGACCGCCGTTGCCGGAACCCCCGCGCACCTGCGCGACAGGGTCGGTATCAGCAATGCATTGTAACAGGCTGCCGACCAAGGAATTTTTACCGAACCGCAGTGTTGAACAGAGCCTGGCACTGCGCGCAAAATCAACGCCAACTCATCGATCGCCGCGTCAATCCTGCTGGTTACCACTGTGATTGAGATTGTCGCTAACGCGCTTGATTGCACAACAACTGTGCTTCGCGGATAGCACCCGACACTGCACACGATAAATTACGGCCGGCGAAATTCATCCATCCAGATGATTGCGCCGAATCGTGAATAATGCGGGTTAAAACGCTACACTTGCCGCCACGGCCACAAGTGAACGTCGATCGGGCAATCTACCCCCTCGCCCTTCTGCCCGCGCGCACGGACTCTCACCTGCCGTGACAGCCCTTCGATCCGAACCAGAATCCATTCGAAATGAAAGCGTCGATCAAAGCCAAACTCGAGCAACTCGCCGAGCGACACGAAGAGATTGCCGCGCTGCTCGGTGAGTCCGATGTGATTTCCGATCAAAATCGCTTTCGCGAACTCTCACGCGAATACGCGCAACTGGAACCTGTGGTCAAGAACTGGGCCGCCTACAACGGTGCGCTGGACGATCTGCAAAGCGCACGCGAGATGGCCGACGACCCGGATCCGGATATGCGCGAAATGGCCCAAGAAGAGATCGGCACCGCCGAGAGCACCATCGAAGCCCTGCAACTGGATCTGCAAAAGCTGTTGCTGCCGCGCGACCCGCGTGACGAAAACAACGTGTTTCTGGAAATCAGAGCCGGTACCGGCGGCGATGAAGCGGCCATTTTTGCTGGCGATTTATACAAGATGTACTCGCGCTACGCGGAGACCTGTGGCTGGCGCGTAGAGCTGATCTCGCAACGCGATGGCGAACACGGCGGCTTCAAGGAAGTGGTTGCACGGTTGGTCGGCAACGGTGCCTTTTCACGGCTGAAATTCGAATCCGGAGCACACCGGGTACAGCGAGTGCCGGAGACCGAGTCACAGGGCCGAGTGCATACCTCGGCGGCGACCGTGGCCATACTGCCCGAAGTGGAACAAGTTGAGGAGATCGAGATCAACGCGGCCGATCTGCGGGTCGATACCTTTCGCGCATCCGGTGCCGGCGGTCAGCACATCAACAAAACCGATTCTGCGATCCGCCTGACTCACCTGCCCACCGGCATTGTGGTGGAGTGTCAGGATGAGCGCTCACAACATAAAAACCGCGCGCGGGCGATGTCGCTGCTGCAGGCGCGACTGATGAACGATGAAATTGAAAAACAGCAGGCCGAGCAAACCGAATCCAGACGGCTGCAGGTCGGCAGTGGTGATCGCTCGGAGCGCATTCGCACCTACAACTTTCCGCAGGGGCGCGTGACTGATCATCGCATTAACCTTACGCTGTATAAGCTTGATGAAATCGTCAACGGCGCACTCGAGCAGGTCGTCGATCCGCTGCTGGCAGAACATCAGGCAGACTTGCTGGCCGAGCTGGGAGAATAGCGCCAGTCGTGGCGAGTGTCGGTGTCACGATCAGCGCCATCCTGCAAGGCGCCACCAAAACAATAGAAGGGGTATCGGATAGTGCGCGCCTTGATGCCGAGTTGTTATTGGCGCATTGTCTGCGCGTCGACCGCAGTCATTTTTACGCCTGGCCGGAGAAGCCGGTCGCCCGCGAGATCGCCGAGCAATTCAACGATGCCATCGCACGCCGCGCACAAGGCGAGCCCGTGGCCTACATCACAGGCTTTCGGGAATTCTGGTCCATGCCATTTGCCGTCAGCCACGACACCCTGATCCCAAGGCCGGAGACGGAACTGCTGGTCGAGCTGGCACTGACCCTGCTCGACGACCAACCCGATGGCTGCAATCGTCTTTTGGACCTGGGTACCGGCAGCGGCGCGATTGCCGTGGCGATGGCTCTGGAGCGGCCAGCCGCCACCGTACATGCCACCGACAACAGCCCGGCAGCACTTGAGATCGCCACAAAGAACGCCCGCCACCTGGGTGCGCGCGTGTCTTTTTTTGAATCTGACTGGCTGCAGGATGTGCCCAAAAATATTTATCAACTGGTGATCTCCAACCCGCCGTATATCGATCCGGACGACCCACATTTGCAGCAGCAAGCCGGGTTGCGTTACGAACCACAAGGCGCGCTGGTGGCACAGGATCAGGGCATGGCCGATATCAAAACCATTGCGGCCGGTGCCGTTGACTTTCTGGACAACAACGGCTGGCTGCTGCTTGAGCATGGCGCCGATCAGGGCTTGCAGGTACGCGAATGTTTGCAGTCTGCGGGCTATGCGAATATCGAGACCCATACTGATCTGGCACAACGCGAGCGGGTCACTCGCGGACAAAGACTTAAAACTTACAATTGAAATAAACCATCCTAAATGTACCAGGCACCTTTTATTGCCGCATGCCGGACGCGCATCCCATGACCACTATCACCATCTACCATCTTGAAATGAATTCGCCAGATGAGCTCAGGGCGAGTACTCGTGCGGCCGAACTGGAGGTTATCGAAGCCGAAATCCCACAATACCAGTACAACCGTTTTCTCTATCAACTGGTGGGAGAAGACTGGCAATGGCACGAAAAACTCAAATGGACACGCGATCAGTGGCGCGACTACGCTGAACGCGATCAGCTACGAACCTTCACAGGCTTTGACCAGGGCTCAATCGCCGGCTACTTTGAACTCGAACAACAGTCGGCCAACGTCGTGGAGCTGAAGTATTTCGGGCTGGCGCCAAAGGCTATTGGTAAGGGATATGGCAGCTATCTGCTGAGTCGCGCGATCCAGACCGCCTGGCACTGGGGTCAGACTGAACGCGTATGGCTGCACACCTGTACCCTGGATCATCCGGTTGCATTAAAAAATTATCTGGCCCGCGGATTCACTGTGTTTCATGAAGAGACGGAAGAGGTCTCGCTCGATAACTAAAAACGGGGTGCCATTGTGGCACCCCTTCTTATTGCGCATCCAGCTTACGATCAGTTCTCCTGAACAAATGCCTCCAGGCTGTAGCGCCCGCCATCTCCCA
>CAZYDV010000481.1:0-3819 GCA_964646405.1 uncultured Granulosicoccaceae bacterium
CACGACTCTGACACCTATTGTGGAGATGTGGACAGCAGTATTATGTGGCGGGTGGTCTCGGACAACACTTCTCAGTATTTCTCCGATTGCACTCGCATGGCAATCGCCGAATCAATCGTTCAATTTCCGCAGGTCTCCGAACCCGGCCTGCAGGCGGCTCAAAGCGAAGACAACGATGTCATCCCGGTAACGCCACGATTGTCCTTCGCACCGACACTGTGGGCCCCGGGGAGCCTAGTCCCAGCTCCCGCTGCTGAATAACAGCGTTTGATCGGCATCGTCGATGCTCGCCTGTAAAAATGGTTCGCCGTGCCTGAACTTCAACAGCAGCGATTCCAGCACCATGGCGTTGGCATCGAGCGTCAGGACCCGGTTGACGGTCAGGTCTTCGAAAACACCCGCATAAAAACCACGTACTGAACTGACCCCTTTTTCAATTACGTCTACCAGAGACTGACTGTAATCATCGCCGTAAAGCGCGTGCCAGCCATAGGCGATCTTGGTACTGATCGACTGGCAGGCAATAGCGCTGCCATCCGGCAGCGAGCAATTAAACGCGGTGCCCCGGTCTGCGTGGTAGACATGATTACTCACAAGCTGACCCGCTTGCTGATGCACATCGCGACCCTTTGCCGTCAGGCGTTTCTGGTTTCTCCAGCGGGCGCGCTGTGCGCGATAGACATTTTCGCCAATTGCCGCAAACTGGGTGTGGACGCCAGATAGCTCCATCGCACCGAGGACAAACGGGTCGCTGACGAGTGCCGATGATGGCCGCTTGTCAGTGTCGAGTTCAATATTGTAAATATTCACCCGACCGGTTTCCGGCAACGCCAGCGCCCGATCCACATCCAGGCCCCAGAGCCTGAATCCCGCCGCCGCATACTGCTCGAAACCCAGGCGCCCCTCCTGCTGAATTACTGTGTCCCCATTAAGTTCCGTAGCCGAATTGAGCTGTCCATTGGCAATCGCCTGACTAAATTGCCATCGACTGATCGCCGCCATGACCCGCTCGCGGAACTCCGGATACCAGTTGGCCAGAATCCGCAACCAGATCAACATCCGACCACTGGACACGGCAGACCAGCCGCGCTCAGTTGGCGACATTTGCGCGGTATCCACACGATAGAGTCGATTGGGCAGGCGATCGTCGTAGAGTGGTAATTTCTCGATTGCTCGAAGTGTTGTTTTTGTCAGCCGGCTGAATGTGTCGTCATCGATCACCCCGATCTGGTGGGCACTGACGATGGCCGCCAACTGCCCGGCCATGTCCCAGCTGCTGACCTCTGCACTGCCCTCCGAGCTGCTGACGAAACCGCTATCCGGGTGCCGGTTGCGCTCAAAGTAAGACCACGCGCGCTGCGCGCGTTGCAGGTCTGTCTCGCTCAGTTGATAGTCTCTGACCGGCTCCATTGTCGATGGTGCCTTCTTTGGGTCATCGCCTTTTTTCTGCGCAACCGGGGCCGATGCTTTGCGTTCGTCTGCCGGTTTCTTCGTTGTCGATGCCGCAGTCACTGTCTGCGCTGCCTGTTTTTTCAGCTCAACTGGCTCGTCTGATTTGGCTGCGTCGGCGGCTTTGGTTGCCGGAGCAGGAGTCGGTACCGGAGTCGGCGCGACTTCAACAGGCTTTGCCACTCCGGGCTGCACTTGCGACACCGGCACGGCTGTTTTCGAGCCGCCGGCATCCGCTTTGACTTCAATCTTGAACGGTCGCTCGCGAGAGCCATCTCCGGCGGGCACGTTTGAATCAGCGCTTGCCGATGGCTGCGGCTCGTCGGCCACTTCAGGTTCGGCGGCGAGGTTCTGCAGCGAGTTGGCGATGTGTTCGGACTGGCGCGCGCTGATCGCCTGTTCGTCCTGCTGTACCACGCTGAGCGGTCGTGCAAAGTAACTTCTGTTCTCCGTCACAACTGGCTCCAGCGCATTGTCCTGCATGCTTAATCCAGTGCCTGGCTGATAGTAGACGGAAAAACCGGTCAGACTGTCCAGTGCGATCAGAAACTGCAGGCTCGGCTCCATGTGCGCTGTGGCGCTGTCCTCGGCGGCATCTTCCAGTTGTTGTTTCACCTGAGTCAGATAGTCGAACAGAATTTCGCGCTGATCATCCCAACTGGTACCGGCCGACAAAAAGTGCTTAGTCGCGTTGCCCCACTGTGCATAGGCCAGCGCATCCTCGGCCCGTTGATAAGCGATACTGGACAACACTGAGGCAAAACCTGCTGCAAGCGTTGCCGACTTACCGGTCTGCTGCTCGAGGATTGCGACCGCGTCATTCGACCAGGCGAGCGCCGCCTTGCGGAATTCGTCCTTTTGAAAAAAGCCGGAGCCGTCTCGAAACTTCTCAACGTGCGCCAACATGGCTTTTTCATCGGCACGGGCGGCAGCCCCAAGCGACAATAGCGAGACGAGCGCGATCAGCCACAGCGCAATTATTCTAATCATTCGAACAACCTGGCCGATTGCTGTGGCGCCTGCACTTCACAAACGGCCTTTTGCGGTGGAAAACAGCGACCGGGATGCCGCCACACGTCAACCAGACGTATTTCGCCATAGGTCGGCTCCGGTGATCGAGTCATGATTTTGCCACCGGTCTTGTACAACAAGGCCTCCAGTACCATGGCATTGGTTGCTGCGGTGAGTGTGTTGTCATAGGCGCCACTGATTTCATAGCGCCCCTCCCACCAGCCCTTTTTGGCATCGTACAGCGTCTCGGTAATCGCCATCAGCCGGTCGGTGTAACTGGTTTTCCACAGTGCCCACATACCGAACACCGCGCGCGTGGACACCAGTGCCAAACTGGCATGTGGCTGACCGGAATCGCTGATGGTGTTCCAGGCATAGCCATCGGCGTAGATCGAGTCATACAGAAAATAGGGGGGCCTGCCTAGCTGATGATCGGTGCGGGCGGTCAGTATCCGCTGTTGAAAAAAGCGATTTTCCTGCACCAGATAAATTCGATCGGCGATGTCGCCCATGTGGGCGTAGCTGTGCACACTGTCCAGTGACCAGAAGTCATCCACCTGATCCCAGTTCATTTCCAGACCGTGATAAAGATAGGGCCCACTCAGGATTGGAGAGAAAACATTGTGGTTGCGGGGGTCGCGCGAATCCTTCAATAGGTCCACACCAAAAATCGTCACTTTTTCATAGGGCTCTATCGAGGCCGACTCCTCGGTGTTGAAACCCAATAACTCAAAACCCGATGCTGCGTACTCCTCGTAACCCAGGCGCCCCTCCTGAAAAAGATCGACTTTGCTGCTCGCCTCACTACCGGCGTACAAGGTACCGCACTTGTCGATAACATCGCAGAAGTTCCAGCGAAAGATAGCCTTGTCGATGTACTCGCCGTACTTGGGGTGGCGGTTGCGCAGTATCCGCAGCCAAATCAACAAACGCCCGATATCGATCGCACTCCAGCCCACCTGAGCCGGATGGCCCTCGTAGTCGATCATCGAGAGATTGGCGGTATTGTAAAAGCGGTTCGGAATCCGCTTGCGATAGAGCTGCATGCGATTTAGCGCCGCGAGCGTGGTGGTGACGAAGCGATCGAACTCGATGCTATCGATCAATTCGAATTCATGTGCCGCAATAACGGCGGTGAGAGAATCGGCCACCGTCCACATACTGGTACTCGGATAGCCGTCAATCGAATTGACCAGACCGGTGCCGCGATTGTAGTTGTTCTGGAAATAGGTCCAGGCTATTTTCGCCCATTCCTGTTCTTTTTCGGTCAGTGGTGCCCGCCGCCCCTGGATAAACGTTTGGGACGTCTGGATGTTGCTGGCGGTATTGCTGATCGCGCGCGTGGCAACGCCACAGGAT
>CAZYDV010000482.1:0-3803 GCA_964646405.1 uncultured Granulosicoccaceae bacterium
CTCGTAGCTGACGTTGCCGCGCCACTCTGCGCTCGCAACGCCGCTGCAAACAACGAGTATTGCCGAGAGCAGCGCGGACGACAGGCAACGCGTGTTCACGTCTAGCGCAACCTTTTCAGCGCGTTCTTGTTGAAGTCGGCGTCCTTCAGGCCGGTCTGAAACTGGTAGTTTGCAAAGGTGAGCGTGGTCGACTTGCCGGATTGATGGTTGGTCATTTCCATTCGCGACGGACGCCAGAATTTGTCGAGATACTGTTGGTATTCGCTGGCGATCAGCGTTTTCAGCAGCGCGTCCTTGCGATCGTAGTAGTCGACCCTCAGTGCGATGTAGCGATCTTTCTCGATCCAGCTAATCTGGCGTTTGTAACCGCTGTTCTTGTCTACCGGCACACGCTCCACCACAAACGTATCAACACCGTCGAGCTGCTCGTCTCGCAGATACTTGTAGGTGTATTTGTCGACTTCCTGCGAGCCGATATCTTCGAAGGCGAATTCACTACCCATGAACGGGCCCGATTTGTTTTTCGAGGAGATACGTTTAACGCGTTTCAGAGCGGGCAGGTACAGCCATTGTTCGTCCGGCTTGTTAGAGTGCGCCCAGGTCAGGCTGGCTGTGCCTTTGACGTCGGCAGGTTCGTCAAATACCGAAAGGCTCTTGTCACCGTCGCCCTCGACTTCCAGCGACAGCGCGCGCATGGTTCGGATGCTTTCCTTTCCGGCGCGATTGCGCAGGATCATGCGCATGTCGGACGTGCTGTCGATGTAACCCTGATCGCGCTGGTCGCCCTCTATCGCGATCGCAAGCCCTTTCTCTTCGGCGGTCTCCGCGCTGCTGATCAATGGATTGACGAGCAGCGTTCCGAACAGGGCGAGTGCGGAAATGGCGGTCATTTTCATCATTTGGCTCTCGGCTGGTGGCGGTTGTTTCAAGCCGCAGACGCGGCGGGTATGGCTGCTGAATCGGCCTGATCATCCCGATCAATGCGCATCAGCAAAGGTGGTAGAAAGAGGAAGTCGACAAACAGCGCGATGCAAATCGTTATCGCGGTCAGCAGACCCATATTGGCGTTCACGAGAAAAGTCGATTGGGCAAGAATCATAAACCCGGCGGTCAGTATCACGGTGGTGATCAGCAGTGCCACACCGACGGTGTTGAAGGCATATCGAATGGCGTCCTCGGTGTTCATACCCTGTTCGCGTCTGGCGCGTAAATACTTGCTCAAGAAGTGAATCGTATCATCGACGACAATCCCCAGTGTCATCGCGACGACGACCGATACCGCGAGCCCGATCTGGCCGACGGTAATGGCCCAAAGCCCAAATGCCATGCCGGCTGGAACGAGATTCGGGATCAGGCTGAGCAGACCGAATTTCAATGATCTCAGCGCAATAATCAACACCACGGATATCAACACCAGCGCGATGGTCGTGCCGCTGAGCATACTGATGATATTGCGTTTGGAAATATGCGAAAACATCACCGTCGGACTGGAACCTTCGGTTTCGAGCTGTGGTGTGTTGACCTGCATCCAGTCCGCGACCTTTTTCTCAAACGCGATCATCTGCTTGGTCGAAAGGGTTTCGAGTGTGGCGGTCAGACGGGTAGCAGATTTATCGATGTTGAGCTGATTGTTCAGATCGAGACCGTAGGGCAGCGACATTTCGTACATCAGAAGATACTGTGCTGCCAGCTCTCGATTCTCCGGGATCCGATAGTAGCCGCTGTCATCGGCATGCATGTTCTTGTTCAGCCGCCGAAAGGTCTCGGATATGGCATTGACATGCTGCACCTCGGGTTGTTCAGTGAGCCAGTTTTCGAATGCTTCGAGCTGTTTCAGATACTCCGGCTGATTGATACCACTCGCTTCTTTTGAGTCGAGTGAATAGTCGACGAAGTACATGCCACTGAGATTGTCGGTAATCAGGTCTGTCTCGGCTCGAAAGGGCAGTGATTCGTCGAAGTAATTGACGAAGACATCGTTCAATTCATTGCGCGGCAGCATTGCGATCAGGCCCACGATCAGAAGACCAACGCTCCAGAACAGGAATCGATGTGAGCGAATGACAAACCCTGCAAAGCGATCCATCAATGTGGACTTGCTGCTGGATCGGGCTTTTACCTTAATCGGCAACAGTGCCATGAGCGCTGGCAGGAAGAAGATCGACAGAAAAAATGCGTACATGACACCAATCGCAGTGATGGTGCCGAGATCCCGAAACGGCGGCGAGTCGCTAAAATTCATGCTTAAAAAGCCGATCGCTGTGGTTAGCGAAGTCAGGAAGATCGGGTTGAAGTTGAGTCGGACACTCTCGCGTATCGCCGAGAGTTTGTCCTCACCCGCGCGCATGCGTTGGAACATGGTGACCAGAAAGTGCACACAGTCGGCCACCGCCAGGGTCAGAATCAGCGTCGGCGCGGAGGCTGAAGGCGGCGTTAACACCACACCCATCCAGCCGGCGGTTCCCATCGCCGCGGCAATCGACATGATCATGACGATTAACGATGCCAGCGTGCCCCACACGTTGCGAGTGAACAGCATAAATCCAATCAGGATGACGAGAAACGCGGCGGGTATCAGTGTGCTCATGTCCTTGAACGAGGCTTCCGGGAAAGCCTTATTCATGACAACCACGCCTGTTTTCGAGGCCGTGACTGACGGGTATTTTTGTTCGATTTCAGCCAGCGACTGATCAATATAGGCCATGATCTCGCCGGACTCGGCAAACGGATCGACGTTCGGCAGTTCGAAGGTGATGTTCAGCCCGGTGACGTGAGCGCTGGGTGACAGCAGGCGGTTAACCAACAGCGGCTGGGCCAGTGCGATGTCACGCAGCGCCTGCATTTGTGTCGCGTCAATTGAATCGGGGTCTTCGATCAGGTCGGTGACGATCAGGTCGTCATCTTCAGCATACGTATACTGAAAGTTGCTGAGCGAATCGACGCGAGTCGAGTAGGGTGTTTGCCAGGCCTTTTCGGTTAGCTCATAAACCGCTTTTAGCGTCTCGGCCGTGAATACGTCGCCACCCGAAGGCTCGAGCATAATCAATACGTTGTCGTTTTTGGTGTAGGTCTCCTGCAGTTGCTGAAAGGCCTGCAATTGCGGGTTGTTTTCACCAAAAAAAACTTCGTAGTCATTCGTGAATGACAACCGCTGACCACCGGATGCAAGTGCGAACACCGACACGATCGAGATCAGCAGGGCGATCACCGGATGGCGCGTAAGCCAGTGCATGTAGCTATTGAGCATCGAGGGGCTCCATATGGGGTAAAGCGGTAACGTAGGCTGGCAAAAACGGCGGGATCGAACGGTGACTCGACTGGCGCAAAACCATGGCGCGTATACAGACTTGACGGCGTCACAGGTTATGTTAAGGCCGGGAAATTGGATATTCAATCACAACACTTTGTAAAGACGGCGGGCATTCAGGGTGCGTGGCTTATGGGCTATGACTGGAGAAATCGATCATCGCGCCGCAACAGCCAAGGTCGAGCCGTGTTGCGACGAGGCGATGAGACGCATCGGCACGGCAATTCCGGTCAAACCTTCAAACTTCCCTGGTGTGAGATCCACGATGTCAGAATTTGCATTCAATCAGTTGTCGGTGGCACAGCTATCGAACGACGGCGATGGGCCTGACGTGCTTGGTCGCACTGCAGGCGTCGGGCGGGCATTCAGCGGGGCGGTCCGCGTAGCGGACGAACAATTCTCTCCCGAGCAGATTTTAGAGGGCGAGATTCTCTTCACTCGAGCCTGTCCAGTGCAGTGGCGGCCGTGGCTATCGCTGCTGCGCGGCGTCATTATC
>CAZYDV010000483.1:0-3796 GCA_964646405.1 uncultured Granulosicoccaceae bacterium
GATAAATCCACCCAGGGCAATCCACTAAAGTACTCAAGCTGCATCGCCGAGCGTGCCGATGTGAATCCGTGGCCACCGCTGAACGAAGAATTGGGTTATCCGCCCGAGGTCAGCTCGGTTACCGCGTTTGCCGGCGGTGGCTTTTTCAATATCGAAAATCACGGCGGCAACACACCCGAAGCGCTGCTCACCACCATCGCCAGCGTCATGGGCAATTTGGGCTCGCTATCGTTGGGGCAATCGGTCGTGGTGTTATCACCCGAACACACCGCTATCATCGCCAGTACGGGCTGGTCAAAAACCGATGTGCAGCAATTCCTTTTCGAACACGCTCAACAATCGATCGATACCATGCGCGCCATCGGCAAATTTCGCGAGCGCGATCATCAGGCGCAGGGCCGGCAGGCTATGCATCGCGGCCTGGGCCCGGAAGATATTTTAATCACCATTGGCGGCGGTGATGCCGGCGGCCACAGCGCGTTTATACCATCGTGGAGTCGCGGGCGCCTGTCACTCATGCAGTCCAGACCGATTGGCGTTTGTCTGGATTGTTAATCAACAACATCCGAGTAGATCCACACAGCCATGCAACTATACGATCCCACCACACCACCGAAAATACAGCGTAACCTTCGCGCTCCAGCGCCCGAAACACTCAACGGACTAAAACTGGGGTTGCTGTCCAATGGCAAACAAAATGCCGATCATCTTTTGCAAATGACCGCCGCGTATTTTGCAAAAAACAACGGCTGTGTCGTGCAGGATATGCGTTACAAAGCAAATGCCAGCGCCCCGGCCTCTGCAGAATTGATGGCCGAACTCACAGAAAACTGCGACATCCTGCTGACCGCTAACGGAGATTGAGGGAGTTGCTCTACGTGCAGTTTGCATGACAGCATCACCTTCGAACAATCCGGTAGACGCTCAGTGGTGATTTGCACCAGCCCGTTTATTGTTACCTCGAAAAAGATCGCCCGCACCATGGGCTTGCCAGACTATCCATTTGTCGTGATCGATCATCCGCTGGGGAGTCTGGAGAAAGATGAGCTGGAGCTGCGTGCTGTGGCTGCGTATGAGCAGGCGTTGGGTGTTTTTACTGCTTAGGTATAAACCGAAGTATTACTCGCTCGACCTATAGGCTCACCTACGCCCGATAAGCAGGCAGCGGCGCCCGATCCTGTAACTCAATCGTTCTGCGCAGCATGGTCTCGGTTACCTGTCGCTGCTCATCGGCGTGCGCCGGATCGTTGAAGCGATTGTGTAACTCATCGGGGTCCTGCTGCAAGTCGTAGAACTCATCCCAGTCCTCACCCTCACGCAATGACATTCGGTATCGTTCAGTGACTACCGTTCTAATCCGCTGTGGCCGGTCAAAACCGGTCATGGTGCGTTGGCTGTCTTCTTCAACGATGACGGCCTCGGGGGGCTCGCTGTCGAACAAATCCCTCCCCTGCATACCGTTGAAGGGTTGAATACCGGCACGTGACAATATGCTTGCGGAGATATCGATCGATGATGCCAGACCATCGTCCGTTTCAGCGCCATTGGCGGCAGCTGGATCAGCCCAGATAAACGGCACCCGTATCAGCCCCTGATAGTGCAGCAATAGCTTTAACATCAGACCGTGATCGCCCATGTAGTCGCCGTGATCGGAGGTGAAAACCACTACCGTGTTATCAGCAAGGCCCGCCTGTTCCAGACTCTTCATCACGCGCCCTATTGCATCGTCGATCATGGTGACCATGCCGTAGGTCAGCGCTGTGATCAGACGCGTCTCATCTTCGGTGACCGCAAACGGATTCTGGTTGTCGCGTGCATCAGTGCCGGCGGTGAGCGCCTCTTGCATCGCAACTACCGGGGGCAATTTGCCTTTGCCGAAAGACGCGGGCAATTCGATTTCCGACGGGTGATACATATCCCAGTAGCGGCCCGGTGGCGTGAACGGGTGATGCGGATCGGGAAACGACATCTGCAGGAAAAACGGCTGATCATCGCGCGCCCGGTCGGCCAGCCACTGTTGAGACTGATCGGCAATCCACGACGTTGAATACAATTCCTCGGGCACAGCGGTGCGCCAGACCTGCGGTGCCGAAGCGTAGTTACCGGGCAAGGCGTTTTGCGGGCCCACCAGCTGATCGAAATCAGGGTCCTGCTGACGCGCCCACAACAGATAGTCACCACAGGCCTGGTCGCCGTGATCGGCCGCTACCTGCACATGCTCAAAACCGTAGAAATCGCCATCGATGCGTTCAGCCATTGGCGTGTCCCAGCGCGGTGCTATTTCAAGATCGTAGTCAGGGGTGTGGCGATTGTTCTTGAATGCATCGCGCAAGTTTGGCGAAGGCGCGGTTTTGCCGGCTTGAGGTTCGTATCGATTGGTCGCGGCAAGGCCTGTGAAACTCTGCAGATGCGATTTGCCAATCAGCCCGGTGTGATATCCCGCGTCTCGCAACAATTCCACAAACGTGGTGTGATTTTTCGACAGCGGAATGCCGTTGTGTCTTGCCCCGTGCACCGAGCACATACGCCCGGTCATGATCGACGCGCGATTGGGCATGCAGATCGGGTTGGCTACATAGAACCGATTCCAGCGTCGCCCGGCTGCGGCCAGTGCATCGATAGCGGGCGTGCGAACAACTGAGTTGCCATAACACCCGAGGTGATCGGCACGCTGCTGGTCAGTGACGATAAAAAGAAAATTCGGGCGTTTACTCACACAGGGTTTCCACGAGCGATTGATTGAGCCACTGCCTTGCGTCGATCGAAAAAGATCAGCAGCAGGCCGGCGATGATGGCAATACAGTGAATGACCGGATCGATCGCCAGACAGGCAAACGCCAGCACAAATCGCAACACAATTTCCACCACATTGAGTTTGCGTCGATCAAAACCGGACAAGGCCGTCGAGAACAGCCAGATACAGAAACAGGTTCTGGCGACGATCCACAGAAAGTCCGGCAGGTTGAATTGCTCGACGATCAGAATGGTCGGGTAGAAGGCAAAGACAAACGGGATGATGAATTTCGCCATGCCCAGCCGGAACGACATCAGCGCCGTCAGCAACGGGTTAGCGCGGGCAATCGGTGCAGCGGCATAAGCGGCGATCGCTACCGGTGGGGTCAGCGACGATGCAACGCCATAGTAGAAGACAAACATATGCGCCGTTAACATTGACACACCCAGCGCCTGTATAGCCGGCCCCATCACCAGAATAATAATCAGATAGGCGGGCAAGGTAGGCATGCCCATTCCCAGTATCAGCGCGCCCGTCATCGCCACCAGCAAGGCGGAAAACAGGCTCTCACCTCGAATCGCACCAATAACATTGGCAAGCTTTAAACCCAGCCCGGTTGAATCCAGCGCACCCACCAGAATGCCGATCGCGGCAATCGCGATCAGCAAGGATGCACCTGACTCCGCCCCTTTTAAAAAAGATCGCCATAGCCGCGATGGCTCACGGCGAACATCCGCATTGATAACCGACAACACCACCAGCACGATCACCGCATAGAAGCCGGCAGCAGAGGTCGAAAGACCGTTCGCCAGTGTGATGATTACCGTGAGTATCGGCCCTGCAAACATGGCGGAATTAACCCAGTCTGTACCGGTTATTTTGTCGCCGACGGTCAGTGCCTGCACCTGGATGTTCTGCCGCCGCGCCTCGACCGTTACCGCCGAAAACAGGCTGAAGTAATAGAACAGTGCCGGCACCAGTGCGGCGACAATAATATTCAGATACCCTACCCCGGTCAGATCCGCCATCACCAGTGCGGCCGCCCCCATAATCGGCGGCATG
>CAZYDV010000484.1:0-3795 GCA_964646405.1 uncultured Granulosicoccaceae bacterium
ATTTCTGAAAGTCACTGTAAACGAAATCGTCGAAATCGTAGTCGCCGGCGTTGAGTTCTTCGATGTAACCCGCGGCATTGAGTTGCTGTACGAATTCGGCGTCTGACAGGATGATGTCGTAGGTGCCGGGTGGTGACTGTGCGATCAGCGCCAGCATGTTATCGCCGCCGGCGTAGTACTTGGGCTTGAACTTGACGTTGTTCGCCTCTTCGAATGCGCCGACCATATCCGGCTCACCGTGCCCGTACCAGGCCAGCATGTTGATTTCGGTGGGCGCTGCGTGTGCGGGGCGGATGTATGGTGCGCCGACAATTGTGGACACACCCAAAGCAGCGCCTGCCTTGAGGATGCCTCTGCGGCCATTATCGATGGCGGTTGGTTTGGGGGATTTTTTCATGCGGTTCTCCGGTGCGTGAAGGGTAGTAGCGGTGCGCTCGTCTGTGGCGTGTCGGTCGACGGTGCATTGTTCACGTGAACAGGGTGTAATATCCTACCTGAAGTCAGTGTCCGCACAAGTACGAAATCAAGCGCCATCAGGTCCCGGTCACTCGTCAACGTCGCCAACCACCGGGAACGCAATGAACAGACTCGAATTTCACAAAGCCTTTCGAAGTGTCGGGCCGGCCGTGCTGCCGGTGGTGCATGTACTCGATGATTCACAGGCCAGGCGCAACGCCGAGTGCGCGATTGAATGCGGGGCGCAGGGTATTTTTCTGATCAATCACGATTTTGCCGTCGAGTCCTTCGTGCCGATCATTCGCCACGTCAGGGCGGCTTATCCCACGTTATGGCTGGGTGTGAATTTTCTGGCCGTGCCACTGACAGACGCGTTGCCAACGATCGCCCGGTTGCAACACGAGGACGTGATGATCGACGGTTACTGGGCGGACGATGCCAGAATCGACGAGTCGCAACCTGCCGATCAGCAGCCGCAGGCGATGCAGGCGAGTGATCTGCGAGCACAAGTGGGTTGGCGAGGTCTCTATTTCGGTGGCACAGCGTTCAAAAAGCAACGCACTGTGGCGCCAGCCGACTATCCACAGGCCGCGGCAGTCGCCCGCGAGTGGATGGATGTCGTCACCACATCAGGGACAGCCACTGGCAATGCGGCAGAACTTGACAAGATCGCCGTGTTTCGCGAGGCCTGTGGCGATACGGCACTGGCGGTCGCCTCAGGGATCACGCCCGATAACGCAAAGCACTACGCACCGATGGTCGATGCCTTCCTGGTCGCCACCGGTATCAATCGCACTAACGATTTCTACAACATCGACTCAGAGAAACTGCGCAGGCTGGTTCAGATCTGCGCCGAATACGGAGCGAGACATGGCTGAATCCACCCCACCGATCGACAAAGGGTCGCGAGACGATCGCTGGTACCTGTCGCTGATGGCCCCCAATACCCGCGGCGATAAATTCGCCTGGCTGGATCCGACCTCGATCTACATCAACAGCGATGCATTCAACGACTTGCTCGATGATCTCTGCGCTGATCTCGATGCGTTCTCGATCGACGTTGTCGCGGGCCTCGATGCGATGGGGTTTGTTCTCGGTGCCGCGTTGGGTGCACGGCTTGAACGCGGCTTTTTGCCCATTCGCAAGGCAGGCAAGCTGTGTGTCGATACCGATTCGGTATCGTTTTCAAACTACTCCGGACGTACCCAGGATATGGAAATGCGACTACCGGCATTCGCACCTGGCACTCGGGTACTGCTAGTTGATCAATGGGTCGAAACCGGCGGCACCATGGACGGTGCGATCAGGCTGGTCGAGCGTCAGCAGGGGGTCATCGCTGGCCTGTGCGCCATCGTGTTCGAAGAAAATGCCCGTACGGATGACTACCGGCGCCAGTACCACTGTACGTCAGCGGTTTTGCCCGGTAGTAGCTGGCAACAACAGGCCAATCGGCAAACGCTTGACAGCTTTCAGACCTATCGGCCGGAACTGGCCTTTCCACCACGAAGATCAGCCTGAACTGGGAGAATTCTATGGCCTCATCACCCGCAATTGACTACGGCGATGTGCCGTGGCGCGTACCTGCCGAGTATACCGAGGCGCATCAGCGATTCTGGCAGCGGCTGCAGAGGGCTGGCAGTTGGTGGAGTAGCGTCGAGCGGATCGACATTGCCCGCGAAACGCGCGCAGCCTGGCACTGCGACCATTGTCGAGTATGTAGTGAGGCGCTTTCACCTGTCGCCCTCAGCGGTGAGCACAGCGCAGTGACGACACTACCCGACTACGCGATTGAAGCCATCCATCGCATCGTTACCGACTCCTCGAGGCTAAGCAAAAGCTGGTATCAGGGGTTGCTTGATCGAGGTCTCAGTGAAGGGCACTACATAGAGTTGTTGGGCACCGTGGTATCCATTGTCAGCATCGACAGTTTTGCCATTGCACTGGGGGTTGCGGAGCGGGCATTACCGCCAGCACGCTCGGGCGATCCCGATTACTACAGGCCCGCGACAGCCGGACCCGACGACGCCTGGGTCCCGATGGTCAATGAAGATAACCGTGATACACCCGAGTCCGATTTATGGGTTGCCAATTCCACTGGTAATGTCGTGCGAGCCCTGAGTCTGGTGCCAGAGGAGGTACGCACGCTGAAGGATCTCTCAGCAGCCCATTACCTGCAGATGGCCGATGTGCGCAAGTCTGGTTTTTCGGCTGATCGCGCACTGAGCCGAACGCAAATGGAACTGGTTGCCGGTCGCACCTCTGCCCTTAACGCGTGTTTCTACTGAACCAGCTCACATGCCCAGATGCTCCGTGCGAGCAGCGAAAGTCATGAAGAGTCGGTCGATTTGAGCGCCGTAATGCAGGGCGATGTCGACAGTGGTATCACCTTTGGAACCGAGTTAGTTGCTTTTGCTGAAGCCATTGTTGGGCGCGATTCAGTCGCCATCGAAATGGCCCGCAATCAATTGCTGGCTGTCGCGAGTGCCACGCAGATGATCGAGGCCGCAGGCATTACGTCGAACTTTCAACGCATGGTACGCATTGCTAACTCAACCGGGATTGGACTTGGACATGCTGAGCAGCCGACGGCCGACCTGAGAGCCTCATTGGGTATCGACCGATTTCGTCATCACGATCGTTGAAACTGCAATAAGTGACAGAGTTATGTGTATCAATTTTGAAACTATGCGTTGTAAAAATGAAAATCGAAAAAATAAAAGTCAAGATTGGTGTCGGAGTGGGAATTAATTACAGAAATACCTGTTTCCATAGCTAAAATGTCGGCCTGTAATGGCGCGGGTGTTCAAGACACAAGCGATCCTGGTGGATGAAAATGGCTGTGCATTGCAAGCCATTGGCGCCAGATCGTTACTCGCACAATTAATGGGTCTGGTTGAACCAGAGTCTTAAACCGCCCGATTGTTTTACCGGCGAGAACGTTCGGTCCCCTCAAACACGAGAGTACGACTATGGAAAAATTACCTGAACTTGCCTGGCGCACCCGCCTGGCTCCACTTGCTTTGTCGGTCGCGGTTGCGATCGGTGGCTGCACCGGCGGCGATCAGCTCGGCACGACTAACGACGGGCTGGCGGCCGGCTCGCCAGGATCCGGCGGCACCCTGGGCGTCGTGGGTGGCGTTGTCCTGGTTGGCGTGCTGCTGGGGCTGGATGACGATGACGACGGCAACGGTGTAATCAATTCCGATGACACCGGCGGCGGTGCCGATGGCGGTGCCACAGATGGTGGCGGTGCCGATGGTGGTGGCGCAGACGGCGGCGGAGCCGATGGCGGTGCCACAGACGGCGGCGGAGCTGATGGCGGTGCCACAGACGGCGGCG
>CAZYDV010000485.1:0-3767 GCA_964646405.1 uncultured Granulosicoccaceae bacterium
ATGTTTATCGTCGCGGGTCTGCTCGATGCGGTAACCATGATCGGTGTTGGTATCGCACTGTTCTTCACCTTTGCCAACCCCTTCGTAGGCCAGATCACAGGTTAGATCGCTACCCTCTGGCAACACTCACGAAGGAGACGCTCAGGTGAACCTGAATCTGACCCTCATAGGACAGGCAATATCGTTTGCGATTTTTGTCCTGTTTTGTATGAAGTACGTCTGGCCACCGTTGATCGGTGCCCTGCGAGAGCGTCAGGCGTCCATTGCCGACGGTCTTGCAGCTGCCGAGCGCAGTGCTCAGGCCAAAGAAGAAGCGCAGGCCGAGGCCGATGAACTTCTAAAAGACGCGCGCAACCAGGCGGCGGAAATTGTAGCCCAGGCGCAAAAGCGACACGATCAAATCGTCGGTGATGCACAGGCGGCTGCAACCGCCAAGAGCGATCAGATCATGGCTGCCAAACAGGCAGAGATCGAACAGGAAGTCGTCACCGCTCGCGAATCGCTGCGTCAGCAGGTGTCGTCGGTCGCCGTTGCCGGTGCCGAGAAAATTCTCAAGCGCGAAGTCGATGCCTCGGCTCACGCCGGAATTCTCGACGACCTGATCGCTAAGATCTAGGGGCTTGTTATGTCTGAAATAGTCACAGCAGCACGTCCCTACGCCAAGGCGGTTTTCGAGATCGCCAAGAAGAGCAACAGCTTTGATGCCTGGGCCGACAGGCTCAAGTTTCTGGCTGCCGTCGTGCGCGACGATAAAGTCGCCGCGGTGCTCGATCAGCCCAACAGCACTGCCGCCCAGCGCGCAGAGCTGGTGCAGGGTATCGCCGGTGACCGACTCGACGCCGATGGCGCGAACATGGTTCGTTTGCTGGCCGAAAACGGGCGCCTGGGTCTGCTGGACTCGATTTCAGATCTGTACGACGACTATCGAGCACTCGATGAAGGCGTGCTGGAGGCGAATGTCGTCTCGGCGCAAGCGCTGGATGACACCTACAAGGCCCGCCTTGCCGAAGCGTTGGAGAAAAAATTCAACAAGAAGATCAACATCGTCAACACCGTGGATGAATCGCTGATAGGCGGTGCATTGATACGTGCGGGCGATGTGGTCATCGACGGTTCGGTGAAAGGCAAGCTACAGCAACTTGGCCAGAGCCTCAGCGCCTGATGCCTGCAGAATCGATATAGAGGATACTCCAAATGCAACTCAACCCATCTGAAATCAGCGAGCTGATTAAAGAGCGCATCGGCAACTTCGAAGCCTCTTCAGAAGCCCGCACGGAAGGTACGATTGTCAGCCTGTCTGACGGTATCGTGCGTATTCACGGACTCACCGACGTCATGTCCGGTGAGATGATCGAATTTCCCGGCGACACCTACGGCCTGGCACTGAACCTCGAGCGCGATTCGGTCGGTGCGGTAATCCTGGGTTCCTACGGCCACATTTCTGAAGGCGACAAGGTACGTTGTACCGGTCGAATTCTTGAAGTCCCGGTTGGTCCGGAAATGCTCGGCCGCGTTGTCAACGCACTGGGTGAGCCAATCGATGGCAAAGGCCCGATCGCGGCAACTGAAACGTCCCCGATCGAAAAAGTAGCCCCTGGCGTTATCTGGCGTAAGTCGGTCGATCAGCCGGTGCAAACCGGACTGAAATCAATTGACTCAATGGTGCCGATCGGTCGCGGTCAGCGCGAATTGATCATTGGTGACCGCCAGACCGGTAAGACCGCGGTAGCGATCGACACCATCATCAACCAGAAAGATACCGGCATTAAGTGTATCTACGTGGCGGTCGGTCAGAAGCAATCAACCATCGCTAACGTGGTGGCCAAACTCGAAGAGCACGGTGCACTTGACAACACCATCGTCGTCGCAGCCGGTGCCTCTGAATCAGCCGCGATGAACTTCATCGCGCCGTACTCCGGTTGCTCGATGGGCGAGTACTTTCGCGACAACGGCGAAGACGCACTGATCATTTATGATGATCTGACCAAGCAGGCCTGGGGCTATCGCCAGGTATCACTGCTGCTGCGTCGTCCGCCAGGTCGTGAAGCCTACCCTGGTGACGTTTTCTACCTCCACTCACGTCTGCTCGAGCGCGCTGCACGAGTCTCTGAAGAGTACGTAGAAAAGTACACCGAAGGACGGGTCAAAGGTAAGACCGGTTCACTGACCGCGCTGCCGATCATTGAAACTCAGGCCGGTGACGTATCAGCCTTCGTACCGACCAACGTGATCTCGATCACCGATGGCCAGATCTTCCTCGAAACGGATCTGTTCAACGCCGGTATCCGCCCTGCGATCAACGCTGGTCTGTCGGTGTCTCGTGTGGGTGGTGCAGCACAGACCAAGATCATCAAGAAGCTCGGTGGTGGTATTCGACTGGCACTGGCCCAGTATCGTGAACTGGCAGCCTTCGCACAGTTCGCATCGGATCTTGACGAAGCCACTCGAAAGCAGCTTGAGCGTGGTCAGCGCGTAACCGAACTGATGAAGCAGAAGCAGTACACGCCGTTGTCTGTTGGACAAATGGCCGTATCGCTGTATGCCGCCAACGAGGGCTACCTTGACGATCTTGAGATCAATCAGGTGGTGCCGTTTGAGACGGGCCTGCATGCGCACGTCAACTCGAACCATCAGTCTGTGCTGGATACCATCAACGAGGCCGGTGATTACAACGACGATATCGAGGCGAGCATCAAAGCAGCTATCGATGATTTCGTTGCCAACGGCGTCTACTAGACCGGGCGGACTGATATGGCTGGCGCAAAAGAAATACGCACCAAGATCCGAAGCATTCAGAATACGCAGAAGATCACCAAGGCAATGGAGATGGTAGCCGCGAGCAAAATGCGCAAAGCGCAGGATCGCATGGCCGCTACACGTCCCTACGCCACCAAAATGCGTAGCGTTATCGGCCACCTGGCGGCCGGTAACGTCGAGTATGTACATCCGTACCTGCTCGAGCGCGAAGAGGTCAAGCGGGTTGGTTTTATTGTCGTCTCTACCGATCGCGGTCTGTGCGGCGGATTAAACATCAACAACTTCAAAGGCGCCGTCGCCGAGATGAGGCGCTGGTCCGAACAGGGTGCCGAGATTGATGTTTGCACGATTGGCAAAAAAGCACAGAGCTTTTTTCGCCGGCTCGGCAGCAACATCGTTGCGGACCGGTCTGACATCGGCGACACGCCCAAGCTCAACGATCTGATCGGTACCATCAAAGTCATGCTCGATGCCTATGATGAAGGGCGGATTGATCGGCTCTACATCGCAGAGAACGAGTTCGTGAATACCATGACTCAGCAGCCGAAGGTCAGCCAGCTGATACCGACGGTGCCCGATACCGATGATCGCCTGAAGCATCACTGGGATTACATCTACGAGCCCGACTCCAAAGAAGTGCTCGACGAACTGATGAAGCGTTATATCGAATCCCTGATCTACCAGGCGGTGGTTGAAAACGGTGCCTGCGAAATGGCGGCTCGCATGGTGGCAATGAAAAGTGCTACCGACAATGCCGGCGACATCATCAACGATCTGCAACTTGTTTATAACAAGGCACGACAGGCCGCGATTACTCAGGAAATATCCGAGATCGTCGGCGGCGCGGCTGCAGTTTAAAGAACATTTAGATATCCCGAGGAACGACAAATGAGTTCTGGATCCATAGTCGAAATTATCGGCGCGGTAGTAGACGTGGAATTCCCACGCGACGCGGTGCCAAAGATTTACGACGCATTAACTATTGAAGGCACCGACACCACACTCGAAGT
>CAZYDV010000486.1:0-3753 GCA_964646405.1 uncultured Granulosicoccaceae bacterium
ATTCGCAAGCCTTGCGCAGGTGCGTGATGGTGGCATCGGCATCCTGCTGGTCGAGCAGAACGCCCGGCAGAGTCTGGCTATCGCCGATCGCGGCTATCTGTTGGAAAATACGCGGATCACGCACGCCGATAGTGCCGCGCGGCTGGCCACAGATCCGGCAGTGCAAAAAGCCTATCTTGGCGTCGGCAGTAAGAGCGAGCCACCCACACCTCAAGCTGATACGCGCGCTGATGCGATTGTCACCGATGTAAACAAGGTTGCAAAAACCGATTTCACGCCGCGCGACACACCCAGGCGCACCGCCGATCAACAAGTCGGATTCTCGATTGACGGCCTGGTGGCTGAGGCCGCAAAGCAATCGGCCAGCAGCGTGCCGCTGGCTGCTTCTGCGGCGCAAGCACCGCCACTGGCCAGCCGCAGCGACGACCGGCTGTCGGTAGTGATACACGATATCGAACAAGCCGCCGCACGCGCGCGCAGGCAACCCGACGCGTCAGCCAGGAACAAACAACCGGTACCGCGTCTTGCACGCGACGTTGTTCGCCCGCGATCACCGGTGACGCCTGTCAAAGCAGACGAGCCACCGGTGGTCATCGAAGTTTATCGACGCCCGCGGGTAGAAGTCTATCGCCGCGGACCCGACGGCACCCACACCAGAGACTAGACATCATGTTGGATAAAGTGCGTTCGACACCGGACATCAAGGGTTTGTACATCGACGGGCAATGGCGTCCGGGCGATGGTCAGTTCGACGACATCAATCCATCCGATGGCAACGTCTGGGCGCGCATCCCGGATGCCAGCGTGACACAGACGCGCCAGGCCATCGATGCCGCGCACAAAGCCTTCCCGCAGTGGTCGGCGTTGCATTTTCAGGAGCGCGCCAACCTGTTGCTGAAAATCGCCGATGTCTGGGAGCAACGCGGCCCGGACTACATCGCCGCTGCGACCCACGAGGGCGGTGGCTGGCAGGGTAAGGGCGCATTCGAAGTAGGTCTGGTGGCCGAAGTATTCCGCAGTGCCGCGGCACTGTGTTACGGCGCGATTGGCGAGGTCTTGCCATCGTTTCACGGCAAAGTCTCAACTGCGGTGCGCGTGCCGCTGGGCGTGGTTGGCGTGGTCTCGCCGTGGAACGTGCCGGGTATCTTAACCTCGCGTGGCTTTGCGTTCGCTATGGCCGGAGGCAACACCATCGTCGTCAAGCCATCCGAAGACACTCCCTATGCCGGCGGACTATTTTTCGCCGAAGTGCTGGCCGAGGCTGGCGTGCCGGATGGTGTGTTCAACGTAGTCACCTGCTCGCGCGACAGAGTGGCCGAGGTCGGCGACGAGCTGGTCGACAACCCGAAGGTCAAAGGCATTTCCTTTACCGGCTCTACCGCGGTCGGGCGTCGGATCGCGGCGCGCTGTGGTGCCCACCTTAAAAAGTGCTGTATCGAACTGGGCGGCAAGGACAGTCTGATCGTACTCGACGATGCCGATATGGAACGCGCCACCCATGCCGCCAGTTTCGGTGCCTTCATGCATCAGGGGCAGATCTGCATGAGCGTTGAAAAGGTACTCGTGCACGAGAGCATCTATCCGGAATTTTTACGCCGCTTTGTCGAGCGCGCCTGCAAGATCAAAACCGGTAACGTCGCCGACAGCAGCAACGTCAACGGGCCGATGATCAACGATCGTCAGGTCGAGCGCGTCAAAGCCCATATCGAGGACGCGATCGCACAGGGTGCCAAATGTGTACTGGGGGGTGGCGTCAGCGGCCGCTTTGTCGAGCCGACCATTCTCACCGATGTTACCGCCGACATGGACATCTGGCGCGACGAGACCTTTGGGCCCGTCGCCGTCGTGGTGCCTTTCAGCACCGACGAACAAGCCATTGCGATGAGCAACGACACCGAATACGGTCTGTCCAGCGGCATCATCACCGCCAACGAAGAGCGCGCACTGTCGATCGGGCAGCGACTGCAAACCGGCATGTGTCACGTGAACTGCTCACCGATCAACGACGAGCCGCACGCACCATTCGGCGGCACCAAGGCTAGCGGGCTCGGCCGCCATGGCGGTCGCTGGTCACTGGAGACATTCTCCGAGACGCGCTGGATCACCATGGATCGCGGTGGCCGGCCGTTTCCGCCGGTGTTCTAGTCATGAAAGATTTGTTAACGGGCAAAAAAATAGTAGTTACCGGCTCCGCCTCAGGTATCGGTTGGGAGTCAGCTAAAGTGCTGGCCGAGCAGGGCGCCTTTGTGCTCGGTGTCGATTTGAACAAAGCGTTCGACCATGTCGATGAGCTCTACCGCGCCGACATGTCCGATCCGCGCGCCATTGATGCCCTGATCGATGTTTTGCCGGATGATATCGACGGTATTGTCAACAATGCCGGCCTTCCCCCCACCGTGGCAGCCGAAAAACTGCTTGCCGTCAATCTGGTGGGTCTGAAGCGATTCACGCTCGGCATGATTCCCAAACTAAATAATGGTGCCAGTATCGTTAATGTCGCCTCACTGGCGGGATTCGGTTGGCCAAAAGCGGTCGATGCAATCAAGGCCGCCGAATCACTCGACTTTGACGGACTGCCAGATTTTATCGAACGATGGAAGGTTTCCAGTGAAGGCGGACGAAGTTATTTTTTCAGCAAAGAAGCGCTGATTGCCTGGACGATGCAAAATCGCTGGACCTGGCGCGATCGAGGCATTCGCATGAATACCGTCAGCCCCGGGCCTGTCAATACGCCGATACTGGGCGATTTTCTCGCCACGCTGGGAGCGCGTGCCGATGAAGACAGAAAATTGATGGAACGCCCCGGAGAGGCAACCGATATTGCGCCGGTGATCGCCTTTATGCTTTCCGATTTGTCGGCATGGATTCGCGGCAGCAATATTCCAACCGATGGCGGCATGTCATCCAATCTGCATTGCAATCTTCACGGGCTTTAATTCGGACGATCAGACTATGAACGCAATTGGCTGGATAATCCTGTTAATACTGATACTCGCCATTATCATCGCGCTGGCAGCGTGGTTTTATCAACGCGCCACTAATGAAGTGGCACTGGTGCGTACCGGCGCCGGTGGTCGGCGCGTCATGATCGACGGCGGCGTGCTTGCCGTACCGTATTTTCACGAGATTTCCCGCGTGAATATGCAAACGCTGCGGCTCGATGTCGCCAGAACCGGTGAGTCGTCGCTGATCACCCGCGATCGCATGAGAGTAGACGTCGGTGCCGAATTTTATGTCTCCGTTTCACCCAACGACGAGTCGATTACCCGCGCTGCACAAACACTCGGCAATCGCACCTTCAAACGTGAAGAGTTACGCGGACTGATCGACGGCATGATGGTCGATGCACTGCGCTCCGTCGCCGCGCGCATGAGCATGGACGAGCTGCACGAAAACCGTTCCGATTTCGTTGCTGAAGTACGTACAGCCCTCACCGATACTCTGGCACGTTATGGACTGCAACTGGACAGCGTCTCATTGACTGCACTCGATCAAACCGCCTTTTCCGCACTCGATGAAAACAACGCCTTCAACGCCGTGGGCATGCGAAAGCTTGCCGAAGTGATCGCCAAGTCAAAAAAAGAGCGCGCCGAAATCGATGCCGAGAGCGAAGTGTCCGTTCATCGCGCCAGCATGGAAGCCTCGCGCAAACGACTGGAAATTGAACTCGAAGAGCGCCGCGCGCAGATTGCCCAGCAACAGGAAATCGAAATCCTGACCGACAGTGCCTTCTGCGCCAACTACCTGGCCTAC
>CAZYDV010000487.1:0-3725 GCA_964646405.1 uncultured Granulosicoccaceae bacterium
CAGTGCATCTCGGATTTGCCTGCGTCTGCGAGTCCGGTGCCGGTGCCAGCGTCGAGCCATATCGCCTCGCCGTTGGCGAGTCGCCGGTCCAGCGCGTCTATCGGATTGCCTGTGCTCATGAAATACTGACTCTAATATTTTTTTGTTGTGCCTGAACGCAGCGCGCGCTCAATTGAACGTCGCTTGCCTCTGATCGCTATGCTATACCACAGATCCGCGACAACGGGCGGTCCAGTACACGCAATACTGGGCCGTCACCGCAAATTTTTATCATCACCTGGCTGCTACCAAAAATAATGGACTGGCGTACAAAACTGCTCGACCCCGCCCCGAAAGCCCGCCGCGACTACCGCTCACTGGCGACACCGGTCTATCGCGGCTCGACCGTGCTGTTCGATAAACAGGCATCGGTCAGTGACGACTGGCAACAGGCCGAGCACGGTTACACCTATGGCCTGTACGGCACCCCAACGGCACTGGAACTGGCCGCCAGAATCAGCGAACTGGAATCGGCGCGCTATTCGTTCATCGTGCCCGGTGGCCAGGCCGCAATTGCGCTGGTCTATATGGCCTACTGCAAGACCGGCAGTCACGCGCTGGTGCCGCACACCGCCTATGGACCCAATCGCGAAATGGCTGAAGGCCTGCTGGCAGGTTTCGGCGTCGAGGTCGAGCCATACGATGCGCTGATCGGTGCCGATATCGACAAATTGATTCGCCCCAACACCACGCTGATCTGGTGCGAGAGCCCGGGCTCTGTGACGATGGAAGTGCAGGACGTGCCGGCGATCGTCAAAGCGGCGCACCAACGCGGAGTCTCTGTTGCGCTCGACAACACTTACGCCGCCGGTGTGCTGTTCGATGCCTTCGCGCACGAGGTTGACGTCAGCATGCAGGCGCTGACCAAATACATCGGTGGTCACAGCGATCTGCTGCTCGGCTCGGTATCGGTGCGCGACGATAGCGCCTACGCAACGCTTGGTCCAGTCTATCGCCAGCTCGGGCTTGCGGTCTCACCCGATGATTGCAGCCTCGCGCTGCGCGGCCTGCAAACACTGCCGGTGCGATTGACACAACTGGAGGCATCGGCGCTGCAGGTGGCGCGCTGGCTGGCCGAACAACCGCAGATCGACACCGTGCTGCACCCGGCGCTGCCATCGTGCCCGGGCCACGAGCACTGGCAACGCGACTTCAGTGGTTCCAGCAGTGTTTTTTCTTTTACCTTCGGCGACGCCATCACCGCGCACGAGGCCGAACAGTTTCTCGACAGCCTGACACGCTTTCACATCGGCATGAGCTGGGGCGGCGTCAACAGTCTTGCCGTGGTTTATCCGGATATCGATCGACCGGAGAAGGATTACGGTGGCCGACTGGTGCGTCTGAATATCGGCCTTGAAAGCCCGGACGATCTGATTGATGACCTGCGTCACGCCATGACAGCTTTAACACCCGGTTGATCGCTTGCCATTCGGCTTTAGAAAAGGGGCCACTGTATTGATCAAACAACCGGGACGCGCGGAGTTTATCGCACTGATGGCCGCGATGTCGGCGCTGGACGCGTTCTCGATCGATTCGATGTTGCCGGCACTGGGACAAATCAGTAGTGATTTAAACATCACAGTCGACAATCATCGTCAGTATGTCATCACCATGCTGTTTGCCGGCTTTTCCATCGGTGTGCTGCTGTATGGATTTATCGCTGATCAGATTGGTCGCCGGCTGCCAACCCTCGCGGGCTTTGCGATCTATTGCGCGGGCTCACTGTTGTGTATTTTTGCAGACTCTTTTTCCGCTCTGCTAATCGGCCGGGCACTGCAGGGACTGGGCGCAGCCGGCCCCTATGTACTGGCAATGGCCATTGTGCGTGATCGCTACCATGGTGATGACATGGCGCAGATACTGTCGCTGATCATGGTGGTTTTCATCGGCGTACCGATGGTTGCACCGTTTATCGGCCAGGGGATTTTACTGTTTGCAGGATGGCGCAGTATTTTTGTCTGCCTGATGCTGTTCGCCGTGGGCTCAATGCTCTGGTTCTGGGCGCGCATGCCCGAAACACTGACCGACGACAACCGCACAATCGTTAACCCCAAAACTATTAAATTCGCATTCAACGAGGTACTGGGGACGCGGCGCAGCTGTTGTTATCTGCTGGCGATCGGTGCCGTGTTCGGTTCGTTTCTCGCCTACCTTGGCACGAGCCAGCAAGTGTTTCAGGAGATCTATTTACTGGGCCAGAAGTTTCCAGTGGTGTTTGCCAGTCTTGCCGCCACGTTTGGCATCAGTTCATGGATCAATTCACGACTGGTGCTCCGATTTGGCGCGCGCACGCTGGTACTGCGAACGCTGACCATGCTGGCCGTGCTGTCGTTTGCCTATGCGGCAACCAGCATCTTTTGGGACAATCCACCACTGTGGACCCATATTGTGTTTATCGCCAGCATCATGTTCGGCTACGGTCTGCTGTTTGGCAATATGACCACCCTGGCACTGGAACCGATGGGACACATTGCCGGTGCCGCGTCATCAATCGTCAATGCGGGTGGATCGCTGATCGCCATTCCACTGGCAACGCTGATCGGTTCGCAACTGAGTGACAACATCTATCCCATTGCCATCGGCTTTGGCCTCTGTACCGCTATGGCCCTACTATTATGTTGCTACGACGCGCGGCTGCCACTGGCCGATGAACCATTCGCAAACGGTGCACAAAAATGACCATGCTCTACCAGGTAGACGCCTTCGCACAAAAAGTATTCGAGGGCAATCCCGCCGCCGTGGTGCCACTGCAAGCGTGGCCGCCCGATCGTCTGCTGCAGGCGATCGCAGCCGAGAACAATCTGGCAGAGACTGCATTTATCATCGGCGATGACAAGCAGTGGGGAGATACGCTGGTTCACGCCAACCATGGAGGTCGCGCTGTGCGGTCATGCAACGCTTGCCTGTGCACACGTCGTGTTCAATCATCTGAACGTCGATCAACCAGCCGTTGACTTTGTCACTCGGCAAGCCGGCACACTCACAGTGCGCCGACGCAGCGACGGACAACTGTCGATGTCGTTTCCGGCTATCGATGTTCAGACTGCAGACGACAGCGCCGCGATCACCGCAGCGCTGGGCCAGGCACCCGAATCGATCTGGCGCGGCAGCTATTCCGCCACCGAGTTTGACTATATGGCGGTATTCGATTCGGCAGAACAGATCAAATCCCTGCAACCCCATGCCGCCGCGTTCGACGATCTTGGCAGTCGCGGTATCGTCGCGACTACACCAGGTGATGATTGTGATTTCGTCTCGCGCTACTTCGCACCGGCAACCGGCATTGTGGAAGATCCGGTAACCGGTTCCACCCACTGCCTGATGGCCCCCTGGTGGGCGAGTAAGCTCGGCAAAACAACACTGACCGCCAGACAACTGTCCGGTCGAACCGGCGTGTTGCGATGTGATGTGCTGGGTGATCGAGTTGAGCTGACCGGCCGGGCTATCGATTACCTGACGGGTACTATCAAGTTGCCGGATTCAGGGGACTGGTAAGTCTTCATGCCGGATATGTCGTGGTGGCGTTAGATTCGCCTCGCTTACGTGTTGGGTTTCCGTGGTGCCGGGGAGTGGCTACGGGGTAACCTGACGCGTTAGCGAGGCTATGTCAGTGCGGCCTTGATTCGCCTCGCTGACGCGTCGGGTTTCCTTGGTGCCGAGGGATGGCCATAGGGTAACCCGACGCG
>CAZYDV010000488.1:0-3723 GCA_964646405.1 uncultured Granulosicoccaceae bacterium
CCAGTTTTCTTCCGAGGCTGCGATTGCCGGTTTGCAAAACCGGATTGGTGAAAAGCAGGGGCATGTCTGCGCATTCGGCGGGCGCTGACCAGGCGATTCCGACCGTGATCGGTGTTGGCGCGCGTCGGCAGCGATCGGGATGCTTACGGACCACGGTGATTTCGCAACGATCACCGCGTATCTCGTGTTCGACCACGAAATGGCTCGCCTGGGTGCAGCCGGTCGACATCACCGTAACAGTCACGCTGTCGCCGTCATAGACGGCGTTGCTGATTTTTTCCATAGACGATAACTCTGTCTTGGCTTGCCGCGCAATGTCGTTGTTTGTCTGACTACCGGCGCTGCACGCACTCAGCAGCAACAGGGTGCAGGCTAGCGTGATTGGATGAGACGTCAACAGGGCTGCTCTGCCTTGGCGCGATTGAAAGACACGATCACCATACTACGCTGTTCTGCTGTGAAGTGAAAATTCAGGGGCTAGTGATGGCGATCACCGACGGCGCGTTCTTCCAGCGAGGTCAGGATCCATTGGCTTAGTGCGGTGTCCAGATCGTTGGCATCGGCAGGCCCGAGCGTGGTGCCTTTGGCCCGCGGTGGACCTTGCACTGGCGGTTTCACTGGCAGCACGCTCGGCTCGACCGCCTGATGCTCGGGGCGCAGGTACTCGCGCAGCGTATTTGGCTGGGGCAGGGGGTCTCGATCGGTATCGAATAACGGATGGTCGTCATACAAACCATCGAATATCGGATCGGTGAGGTAGTTCGGGCGGCGTGCGATGACGGCGTCGTCGCCGGCGATCTGCAGCAGCATTTCATCCTGCATCAGATCCAGCAGCCCCGCGCCGGTGACAAAGCCCATCAGGCCCGCCATGCTGGAGGCCGCGGTCAGATTGTTGGCGCCAAACGCCTGAATGACCCGGCAGTTATTCACCATGGTTTGCCAGTCGCGCGGATAGAGCAATTGCAACTGCGAGACGTCCTGCCAGAAGCTCCAGGTCTGCAGGCCGTAGCCGCGCAACAATGTCAGCGCCTGACGTAATTGTGCCAGACTGCCAAGCTGTGCCGCTTCATCGAGGATAAAAAGGGTCGGTTCTGGCGGGCGATTCCGGCGCCGCATGATCAGTGTCAACAGCGTACTGATCCACAGGCGCAACAGCCGGGCGTGGCTCTCGAGCATGTGCGGTGGTAACACCACATAGATCGACAGCGGCTGGGCGCTGGTAACGGCCGCCAGATCAAAGGTGGATTTGCGGGTGCTTCATTTGACCAGTGGGCCGCGCAGAAAATCGATCCCCTCCTGTGCAAATGACAGGATTCCGCCCAGTGTCTCTGGCGCTGAAATCTTGAGGTTGCCAGCGATTGCGCGCGCTTCGGGATGGCGTGAGTTGGCCAATGCCTTGGCCCCTTTATCTGGGCTCACCGCCATTTCGTTGATCAGCTTGCGCACCTGGGCCAGGTTTCGTTTTGCGGGTTCGTAGTCGGTGGCAATGTGCAGAATCGCCGCCAGCAGTGCCTGGCGTCCGCGGCTCACCCAGTACAGATTCTTGTCGCCGCCAAAGTCGTCCGGCAGCAGCGCCTGAACCAGCGCAACGGCATCATCGACGCCGCTGGCCGAATCGGCGGTAATCAGATCCAGCGGATTGAGGCAGGCGGTCTCCAGACCAGTGACCTGCATCGGGTCGATCACGACCACCTGCTGGCCGAGTGCTCGCCGTCGGCTGGCTGTGACCATGGCGTTCTCGCCCTTGGGGTCGATCACAATGACTGGCCCCTGATGACGCAAAAGCGCCGGTATGATGCAACCCACGCCCTTGCCGGCGCCTGTGGGTGCGATTGTGATCAGGTGGCCTTCGCCCTCCATCAGCACCGGATCGATGTAGCCAGTCTGCGGTGTACGATCCGGATCGCCGTATGAAAAACCCATCGGCTGACGCGTGTGCTCGCCCTCCATCGACCAGCCGACGAGCAAGCCTTCGCGCTCGAGTTTGTCGGGCAGTTGCCGGGCCTGCTGGTGTCGATGTGCCATCGTGCGTGAGTCGCGGCGGATGGCCGATTGCAGTTGGTGTCGCAGTGTCGTTGCTGTTTACCTGCGGGTTGATGATCGTCCGGGCCGGGCGTGATATCCGAGCGCATGCAACCGTCAAATCGCAGCGTCGGATGCCGCTCAATGTTGGTGGCTACGGTCTCGTCGCTGACCATCTCGACCGCACCGCTGGTAGCGATTGAGAATACCGAGTGGAACAGCGCGTTGCCGAACAACACACTGCAACGCCACTGCGGCGAGGCGGCCTGATGGGTTGTCTGATCCATCATCGCCTGGGGCGTGATACACAGCGATGCCAGTTGTTGTTGACCGAGTTCGCCGTCCATGCTGTGTAATCTGTCTGCACTGTCGACCAGCTCAAAGGGCAGATCATTACCTCGTACGAACCAGGTGAAAAATCGCAGGTAGCTTAAGGTTTCGCGCTCGGTTTCCAATATCACGCCGTGCTGGCCGTTGTGCTCGTGCATCGGCAGCGCAGTGCCATCGAGTGGGGTGAAGCCGTCTGGCCCGTACAACAACGACGCCCAGACGAAGCCGTCGTCGTCGCATTGCCAGTCGCACAACATCCAGCCGGGATAGAACGGCCGCGCGCAAACCCGCACGGCCGCAAGCGACGAGAACGTCAGTGGCGCATAGTCGACGGTTTGCAGACGCGCTTTCAACACCAGCCGAGTGGAATCCGGTAGCCAGTGCCACTGGCCTGGAATAGGTGGGGCGATCGTTGTGTTTGGGTCTTGCTTCAATCCACTGATCCATAGCGATAGTTGGCCTGCATTCTATCGGTGCAGCGCATCGCTTTGCAGCTCAATCGCAGTCGATGCTCGGGCACCGCATGCGACATATTGATAAATGGCCGCATCGGGATTTACGGTGGGTCACTGTGCAGGTGTCCATTCGGAATACTCGACTTCTCGACTACAGGTAAAATTGTCCTGCCAGGCGTCTGTGCGGCAGAATATCTGCTGTTACAATCGTGCGCGGACGGTGCAGTTCATCGATTGTTGTTGCGACGCTGCAACCCCTATGCGACGCTAATATTCGTGAAAGACTCGCGTGCCATCGCGCACTGTCAACAACGACTGGCAGCGCAGAGATGCCCGGGGCAACGACACTGAAAATTTGGGGCCTGCGCTGATACTAACGCACCGGCCTGTTCGCTGAAATAACCGGATTTACCTAATACTTCGCATCGTGCGTTGCGTCATCGCCCGCGCCGGTGTTGGAGAGACGTGGATTCTGCTAGCATCCGCGATGGCACCCAATGACTCAGTCGCTCGGTAAAGCGGCGATGTCGTTGGCTGCGCCGCCAGCTGGCCTTTTCGCCGTGCAGATTTCGCCCCGATTACCCGAGCCCGATTCGATGTCCTTTTCCCCTGAGACTCTGCTGCGTCCGCACATTGAGGCGCTGGAGCCCTACACGCCGATACAGCCGTTCGATGTGCTGAGCCGACGGCTCGGCATGCCGGCCGATCAAATCGTCAAGCTCGACGCCAACGAAAATCCCTATGGTCCATTGCCCGCGGTGGCCCAGGCGCTGGCGGCACACCCCTGGTATCACATCTACCCCGACCCTCAGCACGAGGCGTTGCGCGAGGCGCTGGCGCGATTTGTACGAGTGCCGGCTGCGAATATCCTGCCGACGCACGGTGCCGATGAGATGCTGGATCTGCTGTGTCGGTT
>CAZYDV010000489.1:0-3712 GCA_964646405.1 uncultured Granulosicoccaceae bacterium
AAGGCATCCTCGCCGTAGCGCAGCGGAGATATGATCGGGCTGATGTGCGCTTTGCAGAATGGCCGCTCGCGAAACCGCCCCTCACCACCCAGCGCCATGTCGAACATATCGATGATCGGGTCGACGGTAGCCGCTGTGGTAAAGCTCGTGCCAATCGGCTTGTTGGTGCCTTTGATCAGCGCATAGGCGGTATTGATATCCAGCTCGTCGACATCGGCCACATCGGTGGCGACGCAACAGCGCGTAAACCAGCTGACGTTATTCAGTGAATCGGCCAACCGGGTGAAATCATATAGATCCTGCAGGGTGGCGGCACGGTAGTGACCGGTATCCAGATCAAGCGTTTGCACCGCCGCACCGCCGGTACCGAAGTAAACGCGTTCGCCCCCGATCTCGATGTCGTGTTTCGGGTCGCGGCCATGCAGCACAAAACCACGACACGCACCGGCGATCACGTCCTCGACCATCGCGGCCGAATAACACAAACGCCCGGCCGCATTTTGAGAGGCACCTTTTTCCAGCGCCTGTTGCATCAGCGCAGGTGGCACATCGCCCATGCCGATCTCTGCCAGAATCCGCAGTGCGGCAGCATAGATCTGGCGGATATCGGAATCACTCAATGGCTTGTACTGGCCACCGATGGGTCCGGGCGGACACGGATTGATCTCGGGTGCTGCGGCACGTTTTGCGTGCATTGCCGCGCGCGCAGTCATCTTGCCACGGCGACGTGGTTTGTTGCTCATAGACCTGCTCACATCGCGTTGGTGTGGAAAGATGAATGTATTGAACGAACAGGCCATGCGAGCTTGAATCGCTGCACACGCTTGTTCACGGATCGCAGATCTGCTCCCACCAGACGATCTTTGCCCCGTTTAACTTTTAACAAGCGCGTTCTCGGCATCATACAAACACATTGGCCCGGTGACAGCGGGATAGCGCTTGCCAAGTATTTCAACACTCAGGCTATTGTCGTGCGTTGCATGGGACGGCTGTACAAACGCGAAGGCAATGTTCTTGTCTACCCGATGTCCATATCCGCCAGACGTGACCGTGCCGACGAGTTCATCACCACTATAGACGGAATCACCCGCGTGCGCTGCGGCCACAGTGCAATCGATCGTCATCGCAACGAGCAGTCGCTGCGGGCCACGCTCAATCTCCTGCTGCAACGCGACCTTGCCAACAAAATCAGGCTTATCCATTTTTACAAAGCGATCAAGACCGGTTTCAATCGGATTGCGCTCGTAGATCAGATCCGCTTTCCAATGCAGATACCCTTTCTCCATGCGCATTGACTCGGTGGCATACAGACCAAAACGGGACAGACCGAACTGATCACCCGCCTCTGACAACAGTGTCCAAACCAGATAAAGTTGCTCATTGGGTACGTGCAGTTCATAAGCGAGCTCGCCGGAGAAGCTCACACTCATCGCGGTAACGCCAGCGTGGCCCAGCGCCATTTGCCGCACGCTCATCCACGGGAATGCCTCACGCGACCAGTCACCACGTGGAGACAAGCTTTGCAACAGCTCCCGTGAACGGGGGCCTGCCAGTACCAGTATGGTGTGGCTTGCGACTCTTTCAGTGATGGTGACCGTATCCGGCCTGTGTTGGTTCAGCCAGTCCAGATCGTGCCATTCGGCTGCCGCCGCCGAGCCATACCAGTAGTGTTCGTCGCCTAACTTGGCAATGGTCGCTTCAGTCAGTACATGGCCGTGGTGATTCAACAAATAGCACAGCGCAACCTTGCCAACCTTTGTCGGCAACCTGCCGCAGACCAGATGATCCAGAAACACCTCGGCACCCGCACCGCGTATCTCGAAGCGATTGAAACCGGATACCTCCATTATGCCGACGTTCTGGCAAAGGGCTTCAATTTCTCGTGCGACGACGGGTCGCGTTGGCGTGAAACGAAAACTGTGCTGATCGACAAAATCAGGTTGCTCGGTCGGTTTGAAAAACAGCGCCCGCTCCCAGCCATTAACCACGCCCCACACTGCCCCCATTTTATCCAGCACCGGATATAACGGCGTGGTCCGCGCCAGTCGCGATGCCGGTCGGTGCTCGTGTGGCATGTGGTAGTGAAATTCGTTTTGATAATCCTCGATCGCTTTCAAGCAGGTGTGCTCGGTGTTGGCGTAACCGGTAAACCGCCGCGGATCCAGACACCACGCATCCCACTCACATTCGCCGTGAACGATCAGCTCGGCGAGAATTTTGCCGTGCCCGCCGCCCTCGCCGATGCCGGCACGCAAACCGATGATGCAATAGCCATTGTGCACACCCGGAATGGGCCCCACCAGTGGCAGGCCATCGATGGTGTAGGTGATCGGCCCGTTGACTACAGTGTGAATGCCAGCATCCTGCAGGGACGGGATGCGTTCGAATATGCCCTCCATATTATCCAGGCAACGATCCAGATCCGACGGACACAGTGCCTGGGTAAAGTCCGGATCGATGCCATTCATGCCGAAGGTCTTGCAACCCTGTTCATACACGCCCACCAGCAGGCCCTTTTTCTCCTGCCGGCTGTAGAAGTCGTCGTGCGGATCGCGAATCACCGGCACCTGAAAATCGAGTTGCTCGATTTCGGGCATGCTGTCGGTCAAAAAGTACATATGCTCCATCGATGTGACCGGGTGCTCCACACCCAGCATGCGACCCACCTCATTGACCCTATAGCCGCTGGCGTTGACGACTTTCTCGCAAGTGATGTCGCCGTTTTTCGTGTGCACGACGAATTCACCGCCGGCTTTGCGAGTAATGTTCTCAACCGGGTTGAAGCGATAGAGCTCGGCACCGGCACGGCGAGCCTGACGTGCCAGCGCCTGAGTGATGCCGGCAGGGTCAATGTAGCCATCCAGCGGATCCCACCAGGCGCCAAGCAACCCGTCCGTTTTCAATAGCGGATGGCGGCGACCGGTTTCGGCCGCATCGATTACCTCCATCTCCACCCCCATGCCGCGCGCCAGCCCGACGTGATAGTGATAGATGTCGAGATGGTCCTGAGTGTAGGCCGTGCGCATACCGCCGGTGATGTGATATGCAAACGGGTGATCAGGGTCGGCGGCCAGTTCGCGATACAGATTGATGCTGTGACGTTTCAGGCCGATCATGGTCTGATTGCCGCCAAATTGCGTGACCTGGGCGGCGGCATGCCAGGTGGAGCCGGATGTCAGCTCGTCGCGCTCGACCAGCACCACGTCTGTCCAGCCCTCGCGGGTCAGGTGATAGAGCGTGGAACAGCCGGCAATACCGCCGCCGATGACCACCACCCGGGCATGTGATTTTAGTTGCTCCGCCATCTTGAATCCCTGTTTCCAGCCCCTGATTCTTCACAAAACCAGGCATCGTGACAAACCCAAATTTCTGCGTTATGGTTCAATTTTTCTGAACTATCGCACCCTGTATTGAAGCATCACCTGCCCCCGCTGGACAGCCTGAAAGCCTTTGAGGCCGCCGCTCGCCTGCTGAGTTTCAGCCACGGGGCGGATGAACTGTGCATCACCAAGAGCGCGATCAGCTATCAGATCAGGAAGCTCGAATCACATTTGGGGTGCGCACTGTTCAAACGTTCGATCCGCCAGGTGTACCTGACCGATGCCGGGCAAGTGTTGCTACAAACCACCCAGCAGCTCTTTGGCGAGTTGGAGGACACGCTGAGACGCCTCGACGATGATCACCGCCACACCAGTGTGACGATCGCCACCAC
>CAZYDV010000490.1:0-3712 GCA_964646405.1 uncultured Granulosicoccaceae bacterium
AAACGATTTTTGTCAGCCCGACGTCCGGCGTGATCCCGTTGGTGAAAGGGCTGACTATCGCATTGCTCGGCGGCCTGGGTTCCGTGCGCGGTGCGATGATTGGCGCGCTACTGATCGGCTTTCTGGAAGCCGGCGTTGGCGCAGTGCCGTTTCTGGGGCAGCGCTACGTCATGTTTGCCACCTTTCTATTTATCATCGCCGTGTTGATTGTTCGCCCTCGCGGTATCGGTGGCTTGTTGGACGACACGCGAGAATGACAGACCAACGCTTCTATAAAGTCGGGCGAAAACCCTGGGAGTGGCGACTTAAACCCGACGGTCGCGATGAGCGCAAGCGTGGCCGTGTGCCTGGCACCAAACGTCACTGGTTGCAGTGGCGCGATGTTCACAACCCTAAAACACTCGCGCACGAGCGGGTGCTGGTTGATAAAAAGCCGTTGTGGTGGGCGATCGGTCTGACGCTGCTGGTGGTCGTGACCCCGTTTCTGCCGAACTCTATGATATCGGTGGCGTCGATTTTCTGTATTTATGCGGCGATCAATGTGCTGTGGACGCTGATCGTCGGCACCGCCGGTATCTTTTCACTGGCAACGCTGGCAGTCGTCGGTGCCGCAGGCTACGTGGCCGCTGCCTGCAATGTTTATCTTGGCGTGCCGTGGCCGTTTATGTTTCTGATCGGTGCAGCATTCGGGCTCGTGTTCGGTGCCATACTCGCCGCCCCGTCGACCCGGTTGGACGGGCTCTACTACGCCTTGCTGACGATGGGGGTGGCAGAGATCTGCCGTGTGTTTGTGACTCAGTTGCGTGCCCTCACACAAACCAATGGTGCGATCACCCAGGTAGACAGCTTTATCCCCGAGGACTGGTTTCTGCAACGGCCCGGGCTGTTATTGGGCTTTGCCGGCGCATTCGTATTATTGCTGGGGGCATTGCTGGTATGGCGGCTGGTCAATTCAGAGCGGCTGGGTTTGTTGTTGCGGGTGGCCAAAACCTCGCGCGAGGACGAGGCATTCGCCGAGGCGGTAGGGATTGATTTTCGCCGTGCCCGGCTGCTGGTCTTTGTTATTTCATCCGCTGCGCTTGGTGTGGTCGGGGCATTTTATGCGATGTATTTTCGATCCATATCGCCATCAATTTTTTCGCTCGATCAACTGCTGCTGCTGTTCGCAATGATGGTGATTGGCGGGCTTGGGCGTGCGGAAGGCGCGGTAGTTGGCGCTGCCATCGTCACACTGATCGACAAAGGCCTGATCGAACTGGGCCCGCTACGGATTATTCTGGTCGCGGCCATTATGCTGGTGGTCACCATTTTCGCACGCGAAGGTTTAACCGGTGCGCGCGAGCAGTTTCGCGATTTTCGACAACGCAAAGCCGGTGAGCGACGCGCCCGCCGCACAGAAAAGGGGGGAGAGGCGATGCCCGAAGAGGCGACTGATGTACACGACAAGCAAGCGCTGTATTACCGTCGCTTCAACAAGCGCTTGCGCGATCATCTGAAGACGCTGGTCACCCCTGCACTGATCGCCGAACACCAGCGCGATCCACTCGGGCACCATTCTGATGCGCTGGCGCGGGTGCTGAATTATTTTCGCCGAGGTGAGCAGGCCGATAAATACATCATTCATCGCATGGTGCCGGAGGAAGAACGTTTTCGTATCATGGCGCTGGCTGGTGTGCGCGGCATGCCGCCGCGCGTGGTCGATGATCGTGAATATACCGATATCAACGAGGCCTACCACGCCGTGTTCCTGCTGCGTGTAAACGATCTTCTGGAGAGCTAGATGACCGACGTGCGGCTGTTCGGCTACTCCGATCCGCTCTGCGCTCAGGCAGGTAGCGCGATAGATTTCATGGTTTCCGGCGAGGGTACTGATGAAGTCAGCGCCGAGATCGTGCGGCTGGTGCATGGCGATTTCAATCCTGCGGGCCCGGGCTTTATAGAAGAATCTGTTGCCACCGATATTCCCGCACAACTGATCGTGCGCCGCCAATACACCCAGAACGGTTCGTTCGCAAGCGTGGCAGATGCCGATAACCATCTCGCGCCATCGGGTGCATTCAGCGTGCACGCGCTGATCTGGCCCTCCATGCCGGGCGGTCAGCGGCAGACCATTCTCGGCCGCTGGTCGGTCAATGATTCCTGTGGATACGGGCTGGGTATTAACCCCGAGGGCAAGCTGGAATTCTGGGTGGGTGACAGTAGCATCGTCGATCAGGTAACCGCCGATACGGTACTGGTGCCAAAAGTCTGGGTGCTGGCGATCGCGAGTTTCGATCCCGCCACTGGCGAGGCCAGCCTGCGTCAGATTGATGCGCAAAACTCGTGGAATTCCCACATTGGTCCGGTTACACCCTACGATCACAACGCCTATGTCACCGAGCGGCTACGCGCGACACCGGCGGCAGCCGATGCCCCTTTCCTGATCGCCGGTGCACACGAACACAATCCTGAGCGCGGTCATTTTGTATCGATGCTCTACAACGGCAAGATCGATCGCTGCGGAGTCGTTACCCGCGTGCTGGGCGATGATGATATCAATTCGCTGGTAGAGGCCACTGCACCCGCAGACTCGATTGCCTACTGGGATACCACCGCTGGCTATACCGATACAGGAATCGGTAACACTATCGTTGATACCGGGCCACATGCGCTGCACGCCGAAGGCGTCAATCGCCCGGTGCGGGCAATGACCGGTTACAACTGGAAAGGGCGCGACGATTGCTTTCGTCTCAATCCTTCGCAGTATGGCGGCATCGCCTTTCATGACGACGCCCTGACCGACTGTGGCTGGCAGCCATCGTTGAGCTGGACACCACCGGCCGATTTGCGTTCGGGTGTTTACGCGCTGAAAGTAAGCGCTGGTGGCACCACTGATCGAATACCGGTGATCATCCGGCCGGACAAACCACGCGCAAAAATTGCCGTGCAAATGTCATCGTTTACCTATCTGGCTTATGCCAACGAGCACTTAAGTTTCGATGGCCAGATCGCACAAGCTATCACTGCGCACACGCCAGTAATATCCGGCAGCGATCTGGAATACCAGAAATTGCAGGAATTTGGTCTGTCCACCTACGATCATCACTCCGATGGTGCCGGGGTTTGTTATACCTCATGGAAGCGGCCGATCATCAATATTCGCCCAGGCTACCGCATGGCCGGGATGAACTTCCCGTGGGCACTGCCAGCTGATCTATCGTTATTGTGGTGGCTCGAACACGCGGGTTATGACTATGACCTGATCACCGATCACGACCTCGATCGCGAGGGTGAATCTGCACTGGCCCCTTATAAAACAGTGATTAACGTCACCCATCCCGAATACTATTCCGAAGGCATGCTCGACGCCACTGAGCAATACCTGATGAATGGTGGCCGCATGATGTACCTGGGCGGTAACGGCTACTACTGGGTCACTGCCGCCTGCAGCGACGATCCGGCCTGTGTCGAGGTGCGCAAACTCGATGCCGGCTCGCGCGCCTGGCAGGCAGAGGCAGGCGAGGGCTATCTGGCCAACAGTGGTGAGCGCTCCGGCTTGTGGCGCTCACGCGGACGCGCGCCACAAAAACTCGTAGGTCTGGGCTTCACCACCGAGGGCATGGACCGCGCCGAACCGTTCGAGCGCATGCCCGACAGCTTTCACAAGCGAGTCGCGTGGATCTTCGAAGGCATTGGTGATGAAGAACTGATCGGTGACTTCGGCCTCGCACTG
>CAZYDV010000491.1:0-3698 GCA_964646405.1 uncultured Granulosicoccaceae bacterium
GTCTCGCGGCGTCGCTCCTTGTAACGGGAGATGCCGGCCGCCTCTTCGATATAGATGCGCATGTCTTCAGGGCGCGCTTCAATCAGCCGGGAAATCATGCCCTGCTCAATGATGGCGTAGCTGCGAGGCCCCAGGCCGGTGCCGAGGAAGATGTCCGTGATATCACGACGCCGACAGCGGGCAGAGTTTAGAAAATACTGTGATTGTCCGTCGCGGGTGACCTGGCGCTTGACCGAGATTTCGGTGAATTGCGAATACTGCCCGCCCAGTTTGCCGGCGCTGTTGTCGAACACCAGCTCGACAGACGCCTGACCGACCGGTTTGCGGGCCGACGAGCCGGAAAAGATGACATCGTCCATCGACTCCCCGCGCAAGTGCTTGGCGGAGGATTCACCCATGACCCAGCGCACGGCATCAATGGTGTTCGATTTGCCACAGCCGTTTGGCCCGACAATACCGGTGAGGTTACCCGGCAGATTCAGGGTGGTCGGATCGACAAACGACTTGAACCCTGCTAGCTTGATTTTGCTCAATCGCATTGATGATGCCGACCACAACGGAGAGTGTTTTGGTACTGATGAATGCACATCATAACCGTACTGACATCTTACTGCAGCACTAATCTGACGATTCTCGAAATGTTACCAATTTGCAAAGTCACCGAACCGAGAAACGCCCGGAAACGCCGCGTTCGAGCATTGACAAACCTGTGCGCAACGCTGTTGTTTTTTGGTCTGATGGACGTTTTTGCCAGCAACTGGGAACTGCCCGTTCAGCAGCTCACACCAGGCGGCGTTGCACTGATTCGCATTCCCGGCACCGATCCGGAAAAACCTGCGGCAAGCTATCGGGACAAGCCGGTGGCCGTCATTCGCACAGGCCCTGGCTGGACGGCGATGGTGGGTATTCCCTTGCTGACCCCGGCCGGGCAGCAGGAAGTTGAAATTCGATACCTGGATGGCAGCCGACTGACACTGGCCTTTGCGGTTACTGGCAAGGATTACCCGGAGCAACACCTGACGATCAAGAACAAACGCCAGGTCAATCCCAACGAGCAGGATATGCAGCGCATCCGCAAGGATCGAACATCGATTGCCAACGCCAAACGCTATCGCCACCCCGAGCAACTGGCCACAAGGTTTGATTTGCCGATCGAGGGCATCAAGAGCAGCTCATTCGGATCGCGGCGATTTTTCAACAAACAGCCGCGCCGCCCGCACGGCGGCATGGATATCGCCGCCGCCGCCGGCACCCCTGTATATGCGCCGGGCGATGGCTACGTCGTTGAGACCGGTGACTACTTCTTCAGTGGCAAATGCATCTTCCTGGGCCATGGCGGGGGCCTGCAGACCTTCTACGCCCACCTGAGCCAGATCGACGTGCAGCCTGGTGACCAGGTGAAACGAGGACAGAAAATCGGCGAGGTCGGCGCCACTGGCAGAGTCACTGGCGCACACCTGCATTGGTCGGTCGGCTTAAACCAGACCTGGATCGACCCGAACCTCTTTCTGCGCCCGCAGTAAGCCGGCGCCTGGCCGGTGGCCTGCGACGCAGGCCCACTTCCCCGGGCATCGCACTAGAGCTGCCCGCATTCCAACGCGCCAAAGCTGATTGCCGCTGTCCGCCCGGCAGCAAACCATCGGTGATGACGTGCGTATACATCTGCCATCTTCTCGAAACCGACAGGCCCACCAAGCCGACAGGCAGGGATTGCAGCCCTGCCTTAACCCCGCGCTTTACCCCACCGAGACACCGCGCTAACGCTCGTCTGTGAAATTTGCAGTGAATTGTTAATTTCCTAAAGACCTCGCTGTACTCGCCGTAACAGTGGTCCGTGGCTTCGTGCCACCGGATATAGAGCACAAACCGCTCATACAACAACAATAACAAGAGCAACCCGCGGAGCAAGCACAACACCACCAACGATACAGCACAACAAAAACAATCGAGGTTAGCCCAACGACGGCCAACCATTTAATAACAGACCGGATTGATCCGGCGCTATTGATTTGGGGTTGAGTTAATGAACATAACAACATCGTGCAACGCACGACGATACGCCATGGGTGTGTCGGCAGCACTGCTGAGTTGTTCACTCAGTATGACGGCAGCAGCTGTACAAGCTGCCACTCAGGGATCCACAAACGAATCTAAAACAGTGGATCTGACTTTTCGCAACGACGCCGTTCACCGGCGCGTGCTTGAATCTCGCGATGGCATGGCCATCGCCGAAGACGACATGATCGTCGGTTATGCCAATCAGTTTTTTGGATCAGACCGCACGGTTCGCGGGCTTGGCAATACCGTCTATGGCCGCACCTGGCCCAACGGTATCGTGCCCTACCAGTTTGCCGCTGATCTCAGTGCGGCATCGGAGGCGAAGGTTCGCAGCGCCGTTGCGCACTGGAACGCCAACAGCAGTATTCTGCTGGTCGAGAGAACCGCGACAAATGCATCGGAGTATCCGAACTATCTCAGTTTCATCAGCGCGACACAGTGCGCGTCGTGGGTGGGTTTTCAGGGCACCGGCGGTCAGGATGTCTATGTCGGTGACAACTGCACCACCGGCAGCATGATTCACGAGATCGGTCACGGACTGGGTTTGCTACACGAACACACGCGGCCCGATCGCGACGCTTATGTATCTATCGACTGGGGCAACATCATCGAAGACAAGGAGCACAATTTCGATATCCTGTCGGACGGTGCCGTGATGCTCGGAGAGTATGACTATGGGTCGATCATGCACTATGGCACGCATTTTTTCAGCTCTAGCAGTGCGCCGACTATTTCAGCGATTTTGCCAACCAGCGCGACGATCGGTCAGCGCATAGCCACCAGCGACGGGGATCGGGCAGCAATCGGTACCTTGTACGAAACCGATCTGTCGATCTCGATCAGTGGGGCTACCCAGGTGGCGGAGGGCGACAGCATGGACATGGTGCTGACCATCGCGAACACTGCCGACAACGGAGCCAATTCACTCAGCGTCACTTTGCCGGTCTACGCCGATACGAACCTGCTCGAATATGGATCGAGTCTGTGGGATTGCTCGCAGGCAGCAACCGGTATCAGCATCGTGTGCACCAGTGAATTGCTCGGCGCCGGCCAGTCGTCGCAGATATCTTTGAGTGTCAATGCGTCTGCCGGGGTAGACGAGATGACGATGGTGCCGGTACTCGACTCTCGCACTCAGGACAGCGCCGGTAGCAACAATTCTGATAGCCACACGGTCGCGGTATTGGCCGATGATCAGGGTGGTGGCAGTACAAGCCCGGTCGTCACACCCGATCCACAACCTCCGGTCAGCCAACCTGAGCCACCCGCCGTGGCCGACAGCGGCAGTGACAGCGAGCCGGTTGTGATCGATAGCGGCAGTGACAGCGAACCTGTTGTGGTCGTGACAACCCCTCAGACAGAGCCCAACACTGCAGCGGCACTCAGCGCCTCCGGTGGCGGTGCGGGCAGCATGGGAACGGGTCTGGCAGTTCTGTTACTGCTTGGCGTCCGCAGGGGCAGACAGGCAATACGCAACAACCGGCTGCATTGAGCGGGTTTGCGATAGCTGATGGCAGGCCGGGCTTATACCCGGCACTTGCTTGACAAACCGGGTCGCCAGCAAATGGCGACCCGGTGTTTTATGCGACATTGCCGACGCGGGCACACACGACTGCGCGGCGCGCAAGTGATACACTGCC
>CAZYDV010000492.1:0-3659 GCA_964646405.1 uncultured Granulosicoccaceae bacterium
ACAGATTTTCTCGACATCGGCTGCTATCCCTACTTCGACTGCGTGATTTCGACTTATCGCACTCAATGGCAACTATCATAGCGCGCCTGCAAGGGGGCGGCTAGCGCAAGCTGAGCTCGCCGGCTATGCTGTCTGCTCGTTAGTTGAGTTTGCTGGAAGGAAAGATGAGTAGCTCGATGAAGTCTCCATTCGTAGTCGGTGTAACCGGCCACATGGATTTGCGTGACGAGGCGATCGTGTCGTTGCGTTGGAATATCGAATGCAGTTTGCGCTATCTGATGTCAAGACAGGCAGGTAGATACTGTCTGCCGAATGAATTCTACCGACTGTTTCTATCGACTGAACGCGGCCACGACGACGCGAGCGAACTGGCTGCCATAGCGGAGGAACTAAAGCACTGGCCGGTATTTGAACACACACCGCTCAAGGTATTGACCTCGCTCGCACCCGGTGCCGATAGTCTGGTGGCTTGTGTTGCGTTGCAGCTCAAAGCGGAAGGGCTGCCGATTGAAGTTGTCGCGCCGCTGCCATTTCCACACCAGCTGTACCCTCTTGCCAGCACTTTCCCGACCGATGAGTCAGTACGCGAGTACCGTCGTCTGCTGAAAGCGATTGGTGCTGAGAACACTTTCTGCGTCCGTGTTGCGCGCGATAGAAATCTGGATGACGACGCACTATTTCGCCAATGTAGCAGAGAGCTTGAGCCAGGTTGTCTGCTGCGCCGTGAACGCTACCGGACTGCCGGAGAATATATCGCCGACTACAGTCATTTGCTTCTGGCAATCTGGGATGATGATCATGATGCCGATACGGCTGAGGGCACGGCTGCAATTGTCAATAGCCGCATTGTGCAGGTGCCATTTGGTGATCTGCCAGACAACGAAGGATTGAATATCCCCAATGGGGGGCCGGTACTTCACCTGCGTACCCATCGCCAGAAGAATGACACTGTAAAACCGGAAGGAGGTTCTGCTGCGAGATTTCTGCATTGCGATATATTTCGCGACCCCTATGGCAAGTTTCCGCCGGATGAAGCGCAAGTACAGCGAGAATCTTTGAGTGTGTTGTGCGGAGAGGCTGCAAGCCTCGAGAATTTCAATGCGCAGGCTGAGCCGTCTGCCGAGAAGTTGAGGGCTGAGTTCATTGGCTTTCTATCAGGAAAGTTGAACGGGAGTTTCGAAAGGCTGGATCGAATTGTCAGTCAGTACAGTCTGGAATGGTATGGGCGCATGTACCGTATGGTGAATCTGCGCACGCGCGCATCTGGTGCAAGCCGGCAATTAGATAAAGACAACGCTCGGCGGGTACTATGGATGTTCGTGCTGGCGTTTACCAGTGCCGCGATGCTGCACCCGTTTTTCTCTTGGGCGACGGACGAGCTGTCGGTTGTAGGTTTTTCTGGTATACGAATGGCCCTGGTCATCGCAGCTTTACTGTCGTCTTCGTTACTGGTGGTGATTTACATTCTTGCTCGCAGCTCACAGCGTCGGGAGAGGGCGCACGACTATCGCGCGCTTGCTGAGGGTTTACGAGTACAGTTGTTCTGGAACCTGGCTGGCCTGGGGACGAGCGTACCAGCCAACTATCTGCAACGTCAGCGCTCGGAGCTGGACTGGATTCGATCTGCCATTCGCGAGGCCGCAGCACCCTATGACTACTGGAAGCACCAGTTCAACGGCTTGAATGAAGTACAGAAGGTCCAGTCGCTCAAGTGCGTTCAGGAAAACTGGGTGATGAAACAGGTGAGCTACTTCAAAGAAAAAACATGGCAAAATCGTGAGTTGACGTTGGGGTGCCGAAAGCTCGGTATCTTGATGGCGGCCGGTGGAATGATCGCGGTATTGGGGTTGGCGGTTGCGATGTTTTGGTCGCGCTCCACCGAAGAGGCACTCAAGTGGCTGGATGCAGGGGTTTTTTGGAAATTGCTGTTTGTCATGTTGATGCTATTGGTAACTGCCTGGATGGTTTCGGCACTGCGTCGGTTGTTGGAGGAAAAGTGCTCAATCAAAATGGCCGTGAAGCAATTCGTTGTTGATCGCACGCAAGATGATTCGGTCAATTCGGACCGCAAAGATTCTGGTCGCCGTTCCCTGTTCGTGGTGCTGGATCGCTTGATCTACACGGAAGAGTTGCATGCCCGGCACGCGACCTCGCGCGTCTCAAAGCGGCGTGCGATGGTGATCAATGCTGGTTGCTATGCGTTGGTCGGCATGGCACTGGCTTTGGCGCTATTTCTGTTGGCGAAGGTCTTGGCCTCAGCCTCAGAATTATCGCCCGAAACCCACACCTGGGTTTACATCCTGATCGGTATCACGGTGTTGTCAGGGGCATCGTGTCTCGCCTGGAGTGAGAAGAAGATGTACTCGGAGCTTGCCTACCAGTACAACACGATGGCGCCGCTGTTTGTCTATGCAGATATCAGATTGCGTCGCCTGATAGACGAATATGAGCAGATGCTTGAGACTGATCAGTTCGAGTATTTCACTCGGCGTAAACTGGCGGAGATCCACGGTCTTTTGTTTGAGTTGGGGCTGGAGGCGCTGGATGAAAACGCCGAGTGGTTGTTGTTGCACCGGGCAAGGCCGATGATGCCGGTTGTGCAGTGATGGGTGTGAGGGCCGCGGATCTTACAGATCGTAATGTAGGGGCCGTAAGCCTAAGCGCACGTACCATGTCGCACACCCGGCAAAAGAGATGGCAGGTGCGAGCAGGCTTCGTTAGCTTGTCCCACATAGACCATGCGGGACAAGCCATAAACTACAGCGTTAGTCGTAAACGAATAATCTACTTCGCACACGCATCAATGGCATACCCGGCTTCTTCCCAGGCTGCGACTGCGCCTTCGTGGTATTTCAGCGGATTGGCACCACACATGCCGGACCGTTGCACGTCGACTTCGCCATAACCTGCGTAGCGCGCGAAGGGTGCTTTGTTTTTCAGGCGATCAAGGGTATCGATATGTGCCTTGGTGAGTGCTTTGGCCAGCTCAAACGACATATCCTTGTGGACGATATCGCCGCCTACGGTGGCAAGCCCTCTGAAGGTGCCGTCGTCTGTGGATAGCGTGACGCCATCTCCCAGAGTTGCATCCGTTGCCGCCAGTGTAAATGGCGCACTGCCGGGTGCTTTAAGGTATTTTTGGAACGGCTCGGAATCCCACTTGTCTTTCGGAATCGACCAGACCGTCATGTTGCCTGACACCAGCGCTTGCGTGATGCGGCTGTCGGGAAACAGAATAGGTAACACAATCGCATCGGCTGAGCCATCGGTGATGGTCTTTACCGCCTGGCCCCAGTTAACCTGTACGCCGGTGTAGTCAGTGCCATCCTTGAGGCCAGTGGTTAGTTGGATAATAGCGCGCGCGTTCGACAATGCGGCGCCACGCGGCGGACCGTTGTAGATGGTTCGGCCCTTCAGATCTCCCCAGCCCTTAAGCCCGGTGGAATCGTAGGCGTAGAGCGCAAAGATACCCAGTGTCAACGGGTATAGCGCGCGCAGATTGGCGGCGAGTTCTGCGCCCTTCTCGGCGCCGAGCGCTGCATAGGGGCCGCGGCCATTGGCCAGCAGAAACGGCAAAATATACGGGGTGCCGGCAATATCGGTTTTGCCTTCAGCTACGTTTCCACAGAATTGGTCAGTGTCTGGCCGGCGGCAACCTG
>CAZYDV010000493.1:0-3643 GCA_964646405.1 uncultured Granulosicoccaceae bacterium
ATTAATTTTCGCTATTTCAGTAATTACTGAAATAACTATAGCGGCAGACATTGGAAAAACCAAGCGCTATTTGCGCATTTTCGTCGATCGACTCGTGGGTGGTCGCGGCGCCGCTGGTCTGTTAAGCCTGCGCTGGCCGGGTTCGGATGTTGCGTGCGACAATTCGCGTGTTGGGGGTGAGGACTGCCCATCCCCGGTCCGCCAATGCCGCAGGTGCCCGTCATCGGCGTGCCCCCGTCTGCTTAATACTGGAACTGAATTGACTACACTGAACTATGGCCTGGTCGGCTGCGGCATGATGGGCCAGGAGCATATTCGCAACATTCAGCTATTGCCGGATACCGCGATCGTCGGCATCTTCGAGCCGGACGCCGGCATGCGGCAGGCCGCCGCCAGTCTGGCCAGCGACGCGCAAATGGTCGATTCGATTGAAGCGCTGCTGGCGATCGAGGCACTGGACTGCCTGGTCATCACCAGCCCCAATTTCGTCCACATACAGAATCTGCAGACCATCGCCACCATTCGGCCGCTTCCCGTGCTGGTGGAGAAACCGCTATCGACAGACCTTGCCGATGAATCGGTGATTCGCTCCCTCCAGCAGACTTATCCCGCGCCCATCTGGGTGGCCATGGAGTATCGCTATATGCCGCCGCTGGCCGAGTTCATTCGCCGCGCTGACGAGGCGACAGGCGGCATCACCATGCTTAGCATTCGCGAGCACCGCTTTCCATTTCTGGAGAAGGTCAACGACTGGAACCGTTTCAACCGCTACTCCGGTGGCACGCTGGTGGAAAAGTGCTGTCACTTTTTCGACCTGATGCGCCACATACTGCACGCCGAGCCCAGCAACATCATGGCCAGTGCCGCGCAGTCACACAATCATCTCGACGAATCGTACAGCGGTGAGACGCCGGATATCATCGACAATGGCTATGCGCTGATCGATTTCGACAACGGCGCACGCGCGCTGCTGGAATTGTGCATGTTCGCAGAGGGATCTCGCTATCAGGAAGAGATCTGCGCCGTTGGCAAGCGCGGTAAAATTGAATGTCTAATACCGGGGCCGACGCGTTTCTGGTCCGAGCATCTCGGTCCGCCACCGGTGCCGAAGATCGTGATCAGCCCCAGGCATCCGGCAGGCCCGCAGGAGATAGAAATAGAAGTAGATTCCAAACTGTTGCTGGCCGGCGATCACCATGGCTCAACGTTTTACCAGCACCAGAAATTCCAACAGGTGGTACTGGGCAAAGGCTCGCCCGAGGTCACACTGGAAGATGGCTGGCGTGCGGTAAGAATGGGCCTGGCCGCGCAAATGTCGGCCCAGTTGCGGCAGGCGCAGAAGCTGACGTTCGATTGATCAGCTTACAGCAGCCTTACAGCTAACGCGTTTGCACACGAGTTTTTTACGCGGGCTGGTGTCGATGTCAAGGCGCGAGAAACACGTTGCGCCAGTCGTGCCGACCGCCTCAGTCCCCCACATCTCCGTACCCACCTGAATTGAATCAACCGCAAAAGCACCATCCGGTCGCCTCACACTCACCGCTTTGGCCCCATTTCCTGTTGCGTTCAGCAGTGGATCGGGTGATTGCGGATTGCTCATCGTGCGAATGATTGCCTGTGCGTAGCTGTCGGCCTGAATATCATCCCAGAAATCATCGCTCGCGAGGTAGTCAGCATAGGCGTTGTAATTGATTACCGGCTGCATGTTGCTCGGGGTAAAGACAAACGCTACATAAAAGAAATTGTTGTTGCCGCCACTTTCCCACTTGATTGCGATGTACTGCGTGCGGCCGTCGATCAGCACTTGGTTGTCGCTGGCACGTCGCGAGTTTCCCGTACCAATGCCAAGGATTCTCCCACCGGTAAATCGCCGCGTGGACATCTCTGACGACGGATCCGGATGGTCCCACCACAGGTTCAGATTCCACATTCGTGTGCAGCGACCATTGATGCCATTGATGGTGCCGGCCAGATCCTGCAACTTCAATCCATTGGCGCCAGTCGGTGTATTGCCGCTCGGGCTGACATCGTGCCAGTAAGTGTCGATAAAGCCGTTGACGGTGCCGGGGGCACCGCAGTCTCGGGCGTTTATGCTAACGGTGGTCGATGGCAGATCCGATGCCAGTGACGGATAACCCGTCGCCTGTCGCGCCTGTTCAAGATCGTAAATGTGCGAGCGTTGATCATCCGGATTGCCACTGTTCGGATTGGCGACAAAATCACGCCAGGCCTGAAAACCCCGGCTGCCGCTGGTATTGTCCTTGTTGTACAGAATGTCGATCGAATTGCACGGGACGCCCCAGGTCTCGTTGCGACCGCCAGCACTGCCCAGAACCATGGCCGGAAATCCGCGCACACCGCCAGCAGTATTGCCAATGACACCGGTGTAGCTGATTTTGAATTCACCCAGCGTGTCACATCCAGAGTGGCACGCGTCAAAACGGGCGAACTCCTCGTTATCGCCAATGCTCGGGCAATTCTGCACGCCGATATCCAGGCGCGTCGTGACGCTATTGATATCGGCAACGCCACCAGCGCCGGCGTTGAACAGATTAGTCATATACAGGCGATCGCCAATCTGAATCCGGTGATAGGCGTCGTTGTTATTCGCGTTCTTAAAGGGCATGTCGTTAACTCTGCGCGGGTTCGTCAAAGCAGCATTCGACATTAATCGTGAAGCTGCCTGATTTGCTTGCAGTAACCGTAGTGGCGGTCTGATTCGGAGTGCTGAAAGTCAGTTCCGGATCCGGTGAGCTCCACAGTGTGGTGGCTGGGACAGTCGTATTGCTAACGCTCAACTGAAACGGCGTATTGGCGGTCAGATTCACCTGACCGTTCACGCACTGATCGATCACCGGGCCCGCCAGATCCTGCGTGACGATCCTGATGCTCGCCTGGCATGAGGTTGTCTGTCCGTTCTGCGTGACCTGATAGGTAATGGCAAAGGTGTCGCCCACGTTGAATCGGTCGATCGCGCGTTGTTCAATTCGGATCGCGCAGGGTGCCTGTGTTCGGCTGAACGAGAACGACACTGCCGGCACAAGTGTTGGACGTGCCAGCGTGGACTCAGCGTTCAGACCGAGATCATCCCAGCTCACACACAGCGCACCCGACTCGGCCACGTGCTCGATTACCCGTGGCGGCACCGGGCACTGAAAACCGCTGGCCGTGTCGTTGGTGACTCGAATAGTGATATTGCAGGTACCGCCATCGTCCATCCGAATCGTGAACGTCGTATCTCCCGGCGAATTGCCAGTGATAGAGATGGTCGTCGTCGACACCGCCGTCTCAGCCGCACTGCTGCCGTTGCGACCCGCCACGATGCGCCCGGTATTGGCAAAGAACGCACTAGCCACGTCGTCCAGGTGTGCGGGCACCACAGAAATCTGCTCGCCGATCTGTACTTCGAGTGTCTGGTTTAGGCAAGCCATGCAGTAAAGGCCCTTAAGCTGAATCGGTGTAAGGTCTCGCGTAGAGCCTTGTCTGACGGTTTTGGTGATGAAGCCGTTGGCCGATTAGACTGCCGGGCAGTTGGGGGCCGGTGGCGTTCGAACGCGCCGTGGACGGCACTTGGCAGAGTTTAGTCGGTTTTTGGAGGTTTGCCTGACTTGGGTATGTACTTTGAAAAGCGCAAAGTACCAAA
>CAZYDV010000494.1:0-3641 GCA_964646405.1 uncultured Granulosicoccaceae bacterium
TACCGTCAGTGCTGCCATCCGTCGTGCCGTCGGTGCTGCCATCCGTCGTACCGTCAGTGCTGCCATCCGTCGTGCCGTCGGTGCTGCCATCCGTCGTACCGTCGGTGCTGCCATCCGTCATGCCGTCGGTCATACCATCAGTCGTGCCGCCATCGGCGTCGTCGTCGTCGGATCCGCCACACCCTACGGCAAGGGCAACACATGCCGCCAGCGCCAACGCTCTGGAAATCGCAATACTACGTCTCACAGGTAAATCTCCTTATTAATCGGTTCCTACAGAAAAATGCACCGTCCGAAACAGAGGGCACATGCCGAGTGGCCCGGAACGTCGTCGCATCCCACGACCACATGCCGCCTAAAGTAACACTGATCCCGCTCCAGTAGAATGGCTGAAGTACCCACCACGACGCACGGCACATCATCGCGCACCGGCGCTGGCTGATTGCCGGCTCCCTGGTAACACTGTCGTTCAAGTGGCCAACCCGCAAATAGAGAATGAGCGCCGCCATTGGTGTCCCTGACAGGTCAGCAATGCCCATCAAACAGTGGCAAAATAGCGCCAAGCTTTGAAAGAGCCGGTTTTTACTTGAGCGGTAACCCGAATTTCAACTCGCCGAATTTCCAGTTCCTGGCAGCGGTCAATCCACTGCTGGCAGAGCTCGGTGCCCGCGCCGAGCGCTACGCGCTGGACGATCCGAACACCTCGATGATGAAATCCCGCCAGCTCGGCGAACTGCTGGCGCAGAGTACGGCGGCCAAATACGGCCTGCAAAGCGGCGGTGAACGCGTCGATCAGCACACCCTGCTCGGCGATCTGTCGCGTCTCGGCGCACTGCCATCGGAGGTCAAAGACCTGTTTCACGAGGTGCGCAAGGCCGGCAATCAGGCCAATCACGCAATGCAGGGTGATCAAGGGCGCGCTATCACACTACTGCGCCATGTGCGCAAGATCGCCGTCTGGTACTACCGCAGCCACCACAACGGCAACGCCAAACTGGGTGCCTTCTCACCGCCGCTGGCCACCGCCAGCGCAGACGATGAATCACGCACCGAAATCGAGCGTCTGAGAAAACTCTACGAAACGGCGGAAGCCCAGCGCCGCAAACTGCTTGACCAGGCCGCCGATGAAGCCGAACTCAGACGCCTGGCCGAAGACGACCGGGCCAAAGCCTACGCCGATCTTGACGCCGCGGTAGAGCTGGCATCAGAAACCGAGGAAAAACTCACCGAGCTGAACAGCCAGATATCCACCCTGACCGATCAGCTCAACCAGACTGCGGCAACCGTCAGCCTGTCGGCCAACGAAACCGCGATGATGGTCAGCCACGCCGCGCAGGTCGCACAGCAGGAACTCTCCGAATCGGACACCCGCGAAATCATCGACAGCCAGCTTCGCGCCGCCGGCTGGATAGCCGACAGCGTCAGGCTGAAGCAGGCCAGCGGCACACGCCCGCAAAAGGGAAAGAATCTGGCGATCGCCGAATGGCAGACCTCCAGTGGTCCGGCCGACTACGTGCTGTTTATCGGCCTGATGCCGGTGGCCGTGGTCGAGGCCAAGAAAGCCTCCGTCGATGTCTCAAGCGCGCTCAGCCAGTCACAGCGCTACAGCCGCGACTTTCTGTTCGCCGATGCCGACATTCAGCCCGGCGGCCCCTGGCCTCACAGCAATGGCGAATATCACATCCCGTTTCTGTACTCCACCAATGGCCGTGAATACCTGAAGCAACTGGAAACCAAGAGCGGCATCTGGTTTCACGATATTCGCCACCGCACCAACCACCCCGGCGCCAACGACGGCTGGCACAGCCCCACTGATCTGAAACAGATGCTGGAGATGGATTTAGCCGCGGCCGAGGAAAAACTGCAAAGTACCCCAACAGACTACCTGCCGCTGCGCGACTACCAGCGCGAGGCACTCGAAGCCGTTGAACTGGCACTTGCGAAGGGCAGCCGCGAAATGCTGATCGCGATGGCCACCGGCACCGGCAAAACGCGAACCTGCATCGCAATGTGTTACCGGCTGATCAAGGCCAGACGTTTCAGACGCATTCTGTTTTTAGTCGATCGCACCAGCCTCGGCGATCAGACCGCCGATTCACTTGGCGACCTGAAAATAGACAACAATCAGACCTTTGCCGATATTTATGACGTGAAGAAGCTCGGCGACATCAAACCCGACGACGACACCAAGTTTCAGATCGCCACCATCCAGAGCATGGTCAAGCGCGTGCTGTATGAAGACGACGACAGCGCCAAACCCACCGTCGGCCAGTATGACTGCATCGTCGTCGACGAGTGCCATCGCGGCTACAACCTCGATCAGGAGCTGTCCGATACCGAGCTGACCTTTCGCGACGAGGCCGATTACATCTCCAAATACTCGCGGGTGCTCGACTACTTCGATGCAGTGAAAATCGGCCTGACCGCCACGCCCGCGCTGCACACCAACGAAATATTCGGCGGCCCGAGCGGCCTGCCGATTTATCAATACAGCTACCGGCAGGCCGTAATCGAGGGTTATCTGATTGATCACGAACCGCCACTGCAAATACAGACCAAACTTGCCAAAGACGGCATTCACTATGAAGTGAACGAGGAAATCCCGGTCTACAACCCGAACACCGGCCAGGCGGAGCTGTTCACCACACCCGATGAAATCAGCTTTGATATCGAAGCGTTCAACAAGCAGGTCATCAACGACAATTTCAATCGCGTGGTCTGCGAAGAACTGGCCAGACATATAGAACCCACCCTGCCCGGCAAAACGTTAATCTTCTGCGTCAACAACGATCACGCAGACAAAGTCGTGATCGCCCTGCGTGCGGCACTGCAGGAAAAATATGGCGAGCTTGAAAGCAACGCGATAGAAAAGATCACTGGCTCCGTCGATAAGCCACTGGAGCGCATCAAGCACTATAAGAACGAAAAAGCGCCGAATATCGTCGTCACCGTCGATCTGCTGACCACCGGCATCGACGTGCCCGAAATCGTCAACCTCGTGTTTCTGCGCCGCGTGAAAAGCCGCATTCTGTACGACCAGATGATCGGTCGCGGCACCCGCTTGCGCGAAAACCTGTACGGCCCCGGTGAGGATAAAACCTGCTTCTATATCTACGACTGTGTGGACATGTACACCACGCTGCAAAACTATACCGACATGCGCCCGGTCGTCACCAACCCGAAGATCACCTTCGGCCAGCTGGTCGAGGAGCTGCAGTCGACGGAAGACCCAGATGCGAAGCAGCTGATCGTCGAACAGATGCTCGCCAAACTGCAGCGCCGCAAGCGCCGCATGCATGGCAAACGGGCCGAAGAGTTCGAAACCCGCAGCGGTGGCACCAATGCCGAGTCGCTGACCCAACAGATACAGAACAGCACTCCGGCAGAAGTGGCGGAGTGGTTTGCCGATAAAACTGCTCTAGTGGAGTTTCTCGATCAAAAAATCGAAAACGAAGCGCCAAAGGTATTTATCTCAAACAAACCAGACGAGGTGGTCAAAGTCGAGCGCGGTTACGGCCCGAACAACCAGCGCCCTGGCGACTATCTGGAAGAATTTCGCACCTATGTCACCAGCCACCAGGGCAAGATTCAGGCGATCAAACTCTGCGCCACCCGCCCGCAGGAATTAACCCGCAAGAGCC
>CAZYDV010000495.1:0-3611 GCA_964646405.1 uncultured Granulosicoccaceae bacterium
GTCCGAGTTGCAGTACGGCCGTATTCCGGAGCTCGAGCGCAAGCTCGAACAGGCCGCGAGCACCGATCAGGAACAACTGCAGCTACTGCGTAACAGTGTGACCGCGGACGAAATCGCCGAAGTGGTCGCGCGCTGGACTGGCATTCCCGTCAGCAAGATGCTGGAAGGGGAGCGCGAGAAACTGCTGCGCATGGAAGAAGAGATCGGCAAGCGTGTGATTGGTCAGAGCGAGGCGGTGGCATCCGTGTCAGATGCGGTGCGTCGTGCTCGCGCTGGACTTGCGCCACCGGAACGGCCCAACGGCTCTTTTTTGTTCCTCGGTCCGACCGGAGTCGGCAAGACAGAGCTTACCAAGGCACTGGCCGAATTCTTATTCGACAGCAGCGATGCGATGGTCCGGCTGGATATGTCCGAATTCATGGAAAAGCATTCTGTCGCGCGGATGATCGGCGCGCCCCCGGGGTATGTCGGCTACGACGAAGGCGGCTATCTGACCGAGGCGGTCCGTCGTCGGCCGTATTCGGTGGTGCTGCTCGACGAGGTCGAAAAGGCACATCCGGATGTGTTCAACATTTTGCTGCAGGTACTCGACGATGGTCGCCTGACCGATGGCCAGGGCCGCACGGTCGATTTTCGTAATACCGTGATCGTAATGACATCCAACCTGGGTAGTCACGTGATCCAGGAGCAGGCGGGCAGCGCAAGTTACGAGAACATGAAAGCCTCGGTGCTCGACATAGTCGGTGATCACTTTAGACCCGAGTTTTTGAATCGGGTCGATGACATGGTGGTGTTTCACCCGCTGTCTCGTGAACACATCCGGGCGATTACCGCGATTCAGGTCGACGTGCTGGCAGCGCGCTTGCGCAGCAATGGTATCGAGATTGAAGTCAGCGATGCGACGCTGGATATGCTGGGCGACGCGGGTTACGACCCGGTCTTCGGTGCGCGTCCGCTGCGCCGTGCGATCCAGCAGAAGCTTGAAAATCGTCTGGCGCGCGAGATCTTAAAAGGCGAATTTGCGCCGGGTGATCGGGTGCTGATCGACTACACGGGCGACGATCTGACGTTTACCGAGGTGGTGACTGAAGATTCTGCTGCCGCGTGATGCCCACGGCTCAGGTCGTCGTTTGTTCGGCCTGAATTACAATCGCGGTGGTGTTGTCTGAGCCACCGCGTCTGAGTGCGTGGTCGACCAGATTGCGCACCGCCAGTTCGATCGAAACGCTGCCCATGCCGGCAGCAATCTCCGGGGCGGTGAGGTCTTTATAAAGGCCGTCGCTGCAGATGAGATAACGATCACCTGGCTCGACCAGCGCATACTGGATTTCGAGTCTCAGCTCCGAGTGCACGCCGACGGCACGGGTAATAATGTGTGATGACGGATGGCGCTCCATGTCCTCGCGCTTGAGCTCTCCCATCGACACGAGCTCTTGAACCAGGCTGTGATCTTCGGTCACCTGGGTGAGGTCGTCACCACGATAGCGATAGATTCGGCTATCGCCGGCCCAAAGGAAAAAACAATACGGGTCGCTGGCATAGAGTGCGGCCACCGTGCTGCCCATGACGCTGCCCTGTCCAAGTTGCCGGCATTCAGTGTTGGCTGCAACGATGCGGCGTTCCAGCTCCTGTATGTCTGTCGCGACATCGGGACCGGGACGAAAATCAACCAATTGATCGATGATGGTCTGGCTGGCTCTGTCGCCAAAGCTGTGCCCGCCCATGCCATCTGCGACCACCCATAGATTGTTCTCCCGGGCATCCAGATGGGCATCTTCGTTGACGGTTCGCACATAGCCGATGTCGCTCATGCCCGCGGAGCGCCAGCTTAGCTGTAGCTGCTGTCTATCCTCGTCGGGCAGGTTGAACGATGAGTTGGGAGTGGATCCGGCAGTAGCCATTGATTTCCGGGGCATGATGGGTTGGCTCACCCCGTATCGCGCAGGCAATAGTCGACGGTGATCGGATTACGGTGTTTCGACAGAAAGTATAGACTACTCGATTTGCCAACCCCACCGGAATATCCTGCATGACAGTTCGTACCAGATTTGCGCCCAGTCCAACCGGGTATCTGCATATTGGCGGTGCGCGAACGGCATTGTTCAACTGGCTGTTTGCCCGACGTCACGGCGGTCAATTCGTGTTGCGGATCGAGGATACCGATCGCGAGCGATCAACCGCCGAATCGGTCCAGGCGATTCTCGATGGCATGCAGTGGCTGACCCTTGACTACGACGAGGGGCCGTTCTACCAGACCAGGCGCTACGATCGTTATAACGCGGTTGTCGATCAACTGCTGGAAGAGGGCCACGCCTATCACTGTTACTGCAGTCGTGAGGCGATCGATCAGATGCGCGCACAGGCCATCAAAGAGAAGCGCAAGCCGCGCTACGATGGCACCTGTCGCCATCGCACGGACGCTGTCCCCGGCGTGGAACCCGTCGTGCGTTTTCGCACACCCGAGGAGGGATCGGTCACGATCAACGATCTGATCAAAGGTGAAATCGTCATCGACAACCGCGAGCTTGACGACCTTGTCATCAGACGATCCGATGGCAATCCAACCTACAACCTGACCGTCGTGGTCGATGATATCGACATGCGCATTACCCATGTGGTGCGCGGCGATGATCACCTGAACAACACACCACGCCAGATTCATATCTTCAACGCCTTGAACGCAGATCTGCCAAAATTTGCACATCTGCCCATGATTCTCGGCGATGACGGCAAGCGCATGTCAAAACGCCATGGCGCCGTCAGCGTGATGCAGTACCAGTCCGACGGCATCCTGCCCGCCGCGATGCTGAACTATCTCGCGCGGCTCGGCTGGTCGCACGGTGACCAGGAACTGTTCTCGCGCCAGGAGATGATCGACCTGTTTGATCTGTCGAAGTGTCAGCGCTCGGGATCGGTCTTTGACAACACCAAGCTGCAATGGGTGAACCAGCAGTACATGGGCGGACTTACGCCTGCCGAGCTTGCGAGCGGCCTGGAGTCGGCACTGTCAGACCGTCAAATCGATTGCGGGTCCGGTCCCGATAGCGGGGCACTGGCGCAGTTGCTTCGCGACAGGGCACCGACTTTCGCCGCGATGGCGGAGCAGGCGCTACCGTTTTACAGCGATTCGATCAGTTACGACGAAAAGGCGGCGAAGAAACAGTTACGGCCGGTGGCGGCACCTGTGCTTGAGGCCGTGCGCGCGCGCCTGGAGACACTTGAGCCCTGGCAGGCAGACAGCATTAGCACCTGTCTGGAGCAACTCGCAGCGGATCTGCAAATCGGTTTTGGAAAGATCGGACAGCCACTGCGCGTCGCACTGACCGGCGCCAGTGCCTCTCCTGACATCGCAGCGACTGTCGAGCTGATTGGACGCCCGCGTGTTTTGACGCGGCTGCATGTAGCCCTGAGCTTTATTGCTGACCGGGCGTCTGCCTAATTCGTCGGATACAAAAGCGTCTGGATCAGAAATTGTATGGACACGCGAACAAGACGGTCTTGTTACGGTTTATGATTGACAACGGATTGATCCGGCCGTAACATGCGTCGGCTTAGCACGGGGCTATAGCTCAGCTGGGAGAGCGCCTGCATGGCATGCAGGAGGTCGGCGG
>CAZYDV010000496.1:0-3590 GCA_964646405.1 uncultured Granulosicoccaceae bacterium
GAGCCCCGGAAGACGATGCCGCGGTCGCCAGTCTGCAGTTTGGCGTCTTCAACATTTATGAGTGGGACGACGAGGAGCGCAGTACGCGCTACGCCGACATCTTCGAGCGCATAGAGACACTCTTTGCCAGCGGAACGCGAATCCATCCGGTCGAGACCATCATCGGAGACGGACACAAGGCCGTGTTGAAGCAGTTCAAGGCGTGGGTTGATGGCGAGGACGCCGAGGGTGTCGTTGCGCGCAACGACACCACAGGCGTATTCAAGGTCAAGCCACGTCACACCATCGATCTGGCGGCAGTGGGCTTTACCGAAGGACTGGATGATCGCAGTGGCATGCTGCACGACATCATGCTCGCCGTCATCCGGCACGATGGCACCTATCACATAATCGGCCGCGTCGGCGGTGGATTCAGCGACGAGCAACGCACAAGCCTTCTGCAGATGCTGGAAACCCACGTCGTCGACAGCGACTACGCCGAGGTAAACTCCGATCGTGTCGCCTACCGCATGATACGCCCGGGCATCGTACTGGAGATATCCTGCCTCGATATCATCGCCCGCACATCGCGCGGCAACACGATCGATAAAATGGTACTCGAGTGGAACGACGACACAGAGACATGGGAAGGCGTGAGACGACTGCCACTGTGCAGTATTATCTCACCGCAGTTTTTGCGATTGCGCGAGGACAAGCAGTGCAATGCCGACGATATCCGTTTTTCGCAACTGACCGACATCGTCGATATACCATCGGCAGATATCGTCAGCGAAGAACTTCGCCTGCCAGCCAGCAAGCTGCTACAACGCAGTGTCGCCACCAAAGTGATGAAGGATGCCACCATGGTGCGTAAACTTCTGCTTTGGAAAACCAACAAGGAAGAACATTCAGGTGACTACCCTGCCTACGTGCTTCACCTGACAGACTACAGCCCCAACCGCAAAGACCCGCTCAAGAACGAAGTGCGCGTCAGTAGTTCACTCTCTCAACTGGAAGACTACTGGAAGCTATGGAAGAAAAAGTACTTTGTCTCCGGCTGGAATGTGCTGTAACAAACCGCCAGTGTTGAAGATTCTAAGCTGGAATATTCTGCATGGTGGCGGCAGCCGCTGCGATGCAATTCTACAGACGATTGAAGCGGCGAACGTCGATATCGTACTGTTACAGGAATTCAGACACGGTAAAAGCAAGCCAATCCTGATCGGCGGATTGCAGGATATCGGGCTGTCGAACACGTTCGCGCCGGAAACGGCGAACGCACGCGACAACGGGCTGCTGATCGCGTGTCGCCTGCCAGTCAACGCCACAGAGTTTCCCGCTCAAAACAGCGCCCCGGCCCGCGCCATAGCGGTTGAGATAAACCTCGACTCGGGCGAGACCCTTAGATTGATCAATGTCCATTTTCCACAAAAGCGTGCGCAAATACCGCTCTTCGAAGCGCTGCTGGACCTACCGGAAATATGGCTTTCCGACTACGCACTGCTGGCGGGAGATTTTAACTGCGGAATCCCGCTGGAAGATTCACAAACCAAAACCTTTTATGCTACCCGACATTTCCAACGCCTGTTGCAATCGGGCTGGATCGACAGTTGGCGCAGTCGCAATCTCAAAGCACGCGAATTTAGCTGGGTCAGCACTCGCAAGGGCAATGGGTTTCGCTATGATCATGCGCTGGCGAGCCCGTCTCTTGACAAATTGATCGATAGCGTCCACTACGATCACAAGGTACGTGAAGACGGCACATCGGATCACTCACTGATGACCCTCGCGATTGATCTAATCTAGGACCACACATGAAATATATTTTGAAAAAGGACGATATCGACGGCATGCAGGGTTTGCCGAAAACCCATTTTTTGAATGATAACGCCGTGCGAGTGAACAAATCGCTAGGCGATCTCACGGGCTTGCAGAATCTGGGATTTCACATCATCGAAGTGGAGCCCGGCTTCGAATCAACCGAATACCATGTGCACCACTACGAAGACGAATGCGTGTACATCCTGGCGGGCACTGCCACAGTCACCATCGACGAACAGGACTATCCGGTAAGCGCAGGCGATTTCATTGGCTATCCGGCCGGCGGACTGCCACACACCATGGTCAATACCGGCACAGATACTTTGCGTTGTATTGTCGTTGGCCAGCGACTGGCACACGATGTCGGCGACTACCCGCGGCTGGGGAAACGGATTTATCGCAACGCGGGGCTGGACGCCGACCTCGTTACCAGCGACGCGATAGCCCATCCGCTGATGGGTAGCAAGTAGCCTCTGGAAAACCCTGCTGTCATCGGTGCAACGGGTTGCCGGCAATACTGGGAACAGCATTCGGCTGAAAACCCGTTTGGCTTTCGATCAAACGTAAGCGGTCATGCGCCATCAGACGCGCGCTCTGTGGCTGTTCACCGTGTGTCTGTCGTGCTCGTGGGGTAACGAGTGTCCGGGGCGCGCAGCTGTACGGAACATACAGGGGTAATTCTGTGGCGGCCGGCCAGGTGCGGCCAGCCAGGTGCGGCCGACACCGCCCACCGGTGCGACGGGGACGCTCAGTCAGACGTGCTGTGAACAGTTAACGATCAAACCACCTCAACCGTCATGGCGCCGAGGCCATCAATGGCAAGCTCCATCGAATCACCCTTCCCGACCGGCCCGACACCGGCAGGTGTACCCGATAGAATCACATCCCCCGCGGCCAGTTCAAAGTACTCAGACAGATAGGCAATCATCTCAGGGACTTTCCAGATCATCTGATCCAGATCCCCCTTTTGTTTCACATCACCATTGATTTTAAGTTCAACCGCGCCCTTATCCAGGTGACCCACTGAGGCTACGGTATGAATCGGACCAACCGGCGCCGAGCGCTCAAAGGCTTTGCCAATCTCCCACGGCCGGCCCATTTTTTTCTGCTCACCCTGCAGATCACGTCGTGTCATGTCCAGTGACAACGCATAGCCAAAAACGTGGTCGAGCGCCCGCGCCACCTGAATATTGGTGCCGCCGGATTTCAGCATCACTGCCATTTCGATCTCGTGGTGCACATCCGAGGTGTGCGGCGGGTAGGGAAACTCGCCGGATTGATCGAGGTTGTTGGGGTTCTTCTGGAAGAAAAACGGCGGTTCACGATCGGGGTCGTGGCCCATCTCCACCGCGTGCGCCGCATAATTGCGACCGATGCAGTAGACCCGCCGGACGGGGAATTTTTCATCGCTGCCGACAATAGAAAGCGCAGTGACTGACGGCTGCTGAATGGCGAAACCTGACATGAGAATCCCTGGAGTATTCGCTGGAGGCCGGGAACACCGACCCGAAACAATTTTCGACAAACGCTATTTTACCCGCTGTTCGACATTGACAGGGCATTTGTCAGTGGTAACTTGTAAAACTACACCGAACATTCAGATAGCACACTCGATCAAAATCACCGACAGACACAACGCAATGACAGACCTGCAACGCTGGACGACCACGGCAGTCAACCTGCCAGACCACGCGAGTAACCCGGTACACACCGATATCGGCGCACGCGCTGCAGGGTTCGAGCGCGCGCTGGTTGCCGGCACGACTGTCTATGCCTATATGACCCACCCG
>CAZYDV010000497.1:0-3582 GCA_964646405.1 uncultured Granulosicoccaceae bacterium
ATGTGGTGGTTAACTCAGCGGGGATAGCCCGTCACAGCCCGGCGCTTGAGACCGCAGTCGATGACTACCAGCAGGTGATGGATGTGAACGTGCGCGGCGCCTATTTTTTATCTGTCGGTGCGGCGCATGGCATGGTCAAGGCCGGACGCGGCGGATCGATCATTCACATCACCTCGCAAATGGGCCACACCGGCGGCGTTGATCGCGCCGTGTATTGCGCATCGAAGCACGCGGTCGAAGGCATGATCAAATCGATGGCGATTGAATGGGGCGAGCACGGCATTCGTATCAACAGCATTGCCCCCACTTTCATTCGCACGCCGCTGACCGAGGTCACGTTTAACAACCCCGAACGCGTCGAGTGGATCAAATCGAAAATCAAACTCGATCGCGTTGGCGAAATTCAGGACATCATGGGTGCGGCATTGTACCTTGCGACAGATGCCTCGGCACTGGTCACAGGCACCTCGCTACTGGTCGATGGCGGCTGGACCGCAGGCTAGCTGTGCAGAGCGCTGATGCCACCTGGAAGGATCTGCCAGACTACATTCTCGGTGTGACGCACGAGATCTGGGAGTCGCGCCGGATTCATGCATTAAAGCAATACTACGCCAATGACATCATCGTGCGCTCACCGGCATCGGTGGTGGTGGGCAATGACGGTGTCATCGCGGCGACCATGGCAACACTGGCCGAGTTTCCAGACCGGCAGTTGCTGGGCGAGGATGTGATCTGGTACGGGAATGATGCGCAGGGTTTTTTGTCGTCACATCGGCTGTTGTCCACCGCCAGCCATGTCAATGCCGGCGTCTATGGTGAACCCACCGGCAAGACGTTGCGCTATCGAATCATCGCCGACTGTGCCGTCAAAGATGACGTGATTTACGACGAGTGGCTGGTGCGGGATCAAGGCGCTATTGTGCGTCAACTCGGGCTGCAGCCGGCCGACTATGCACGTGATTTGATTGCGCGCGAAGGAGGCCCTGAACAATGCGTGGCACCGCTGTCGCCTGATAACGACAAAGCGGGTGAGTATGTCGGCACTGGCAATGGCCACGAGCTCGGTTGCCGCTACGCCGATCTGATCACTCGCATCATGAACGCCGATATGTCAACGATAGCAACTCAATACGATCGCGCCTGCCAACTTGCACTGCCGGGTGGCGTCGATGCGTATGGGCGTGCGGCGGCAGATCAATTCTGGATGGGGTTGCGCGCCTCGTTTCCAACAGCACAGTTTTCAGTCGATCATGCCATCGGTCTGCAGGAGCGCGATATGCCGCCTCGGGCATCCGTTCGCTGGTCACTGGTTGGCAGCCACGATGGATGGGGAAGCTTTGGTGTGCCAAGTGGTGCGATGGTGTACATACTGGGCATCGGCCATGCTGAATTCGGTCCGCGCGGCCTGCGCCGCGAATGGGTACTCACTGACGAAACAGCCATCTGGAAGCAGATTGTGCTGCACACAGGTTAATAGATGACGCCAGAGCAGATGGAAAAGCGCATAGTGCGCTATGGTGATTTAAAGCCTTGTCGAACGGCGTTCATCGATGCGCACACCCCGGGTTCGGATCAAAAAGAAAATTTCACCATTATTGGTGCCGGCGTGTCCGAAAGTGCAGACCAGCACGTGCACATCAGTGATTCACCGGGTTTCAACATCGGTGCCGCCGGGCAACCACCGCGTTGCCGTAACTCCCTGCATACGCATCGCACCGCCGAAGTATTCTTTGTACTCAAAGGCAGTTGGCGTTTTTTCTGGGGACGCTGGGGTGATGCCGGTGAAGTCGTGTTGCAGGAGGGTGATCTGATCAATATCCCCACGCACATGTTTCGCGGTTTCGAAAACATCGGTACCGACTACGGAATGATCATGGCGGTACTGGGTGGAGATGATGCCGGCGGTGGTGTGATCTGGGCGCCGCAGGTGATCGAGGAGGCGGCCGAGCACGGACTGGTGCTGGGTGAAAATGGTCGCCTCTACGACACCAAACAGGGCGAGGCGCTGCCCGCCGACGTCGAACCCATGCCGCTGATGAGCGATGCAGCGATCGCAGAACTCAGCGAGCCGACCACAGCCCAGGTAGTGCCCAACCACGTCGCACGCTACTGGGATATGATGGCGCTGGCCGATCATCAGCCGGCGCGTGTGATCGCGGCAGACGGCATGCTGATCGATAAGCCAGGCTTTGAAGTAGAGTTGCTTGCGCGTGGGTCAGTGGCTGCGGATGCCTATTCCACTGATCGACACGAAGTGCTGATGATCATGCGCGGTCACTGGCAACTGGGCTGGAACGGCGGTGAAACCACACTCGCCCCGGGCGATACCGTGGCGGTGCCACCGGGTCTGTCACACAGTATCGCGCCATCAATGACCGGTGAGGCAAGCCTTTTTCGTGTGCGCAACACCAATGACCCGGCAGGCCCTACCTGGAACGGCGCCTGATGCCAGTTAAACAGATTACCCAGCCCGCGCGCCAGATCGACGTCATCCACGAGACTGACGTGTTGGTTGTGGGTTCTGGCCCGGGTGGTCTGGCCGCAGCACTCGCGGCCGCCCGTGCGGGCGTTGACGTCACTCTGGTTGAACGCTTCGGCTGCTTTGGTGGCAACATCACCGTGGTGGGGGTGGAGGGCATGGCCTGGTATCGCCATGAAGCCACCATCGAGTCCAACGGCATCGGCCGCGAATTTGAAACCCGCGCTAAGGAAAAAGGTGCCGCAGTACAGGAATCGCAGTCACTGTCGTATGAACTCGACTCCGAAGGCTTCAAAGTGGTTGCTGATGAAATGGTCGAAGAGTCCGGCATGCGCGCGATGCTGCACCGGCAGTTTGTCGAACCTGTGATGGATGGCGATGCGATCATAGGCATCATCACAGAATCCAAAGCCGGTCGCGAAGCCATTCTGGCTAAACGCGTCATCGATGCCACCGGCGATGCCGACGTCGCCGAACGCACAGGCGCACCGACTCACAAACCTGCCGTAGAAGACCTGATGGCCGCCTCGGTGATGTTTCACCTGGCGGGTGTGGACAAAAAGGCTTTCATGCAGGGCGTCAAAGACGATCCACAAACCTACAAGGACTGGGGTGGTGGCGGTGAATGGAACATTGAAACGTCGGGCAAGGAAGACGACATGTTCTCGCCGTTTATCAAAAAGCCATTCGATCAGGCGATCAAAGACGGGCTCATCCCGCCACATCTCAACACCATCGCCGGCACCTGGGGAGCTGCACACGATACCGGTGAACTGACCTATATGAATCTGGTGCATCTGGATGGTTGCGACGGCACCGATCCGGATCATCTGACACGCTTCGAAATCGAAGGCAGACGCCAGGCGATGCTGGCGATCGAGGCGCTAAGACGTTACATGCCAGGTTGCAAAGGTGCCAGGCTGCGTAACTTCGGCATGACACTGGGCATACGTGATACCCGTAAGATCGATGCCATCTACAACATGACAGAATCAGATGTTCGCGAACAGGGTAGATTTGAAGATTCGATTGGCATCTACCCGGAATTTATCGACGGCTATGGCATTCTGATTCTGCCGACCACCGGACGCTATTTTCAAATC
>CAZYDV010000498.1:0-3578 GCA_964646405.1 uncultured Granulosicoccaceae bacterium
GGCCAGCTGCCAGCGCCCCGCTTTCGCGTTTGCAGGCCTGCGCGCCGCCGGCATTGATCGCATCGAACAAGCGTCTGCCGGTGGAGTGATTGTCACTTGCCAGTACCGCCCTGCTCTTGTCGCGCAAACGCTGAGAGTATTCGAGCGTGCGCAATTCTTCGGCAAGCGAGATGCGAATATTGGAATCTGAGCCAACGCCAATCGAGCCACCGGCCTGTAAAAAAGCCTTTGCCGCGAATATGCCGTCACCCAGGCTCGACTCGGTGATCGGACAAAGGCCTGCCACTGCGCCGCTTTTGGCCAGCCCGTCGATTTCATGATCGAGCATCTGCGTACAATGGATCAGACACCAGCGCGCATCGGGCTGGTGATTCTCCAGCAACCACTCCACCGGGCGACGCCCCCAGGCGCTCAATACTTCCTCGACTTCCAGATCCTGTTCCGCCACGTGAATGTGAAAAGGCTGATCCGGTGCAATATCGATCGCACGTTGCAGACTCTCGCGGCTGACCGCGCGCAATGAGTGCGGCGCAACACCGCACTGTGCATCGGGCGGCAACTGCTGCACGGCACGCTGTGCGCCAATATGGAGTTTTTCGAAGCTGTCGATCGTGTGGCCAAACCGTCGTTGCCCGGCGCCGAGCGCACGCCCGTCACAACCACCCTGTTCGTAGAGCACCGGCAACAACGTCAGCCCGATACCGGTGTTGCTCGCAGCACTCGCCACCTGCTCGGACAGTTCGGCCGGGTTGTCATAGAAACTGCCATCGCTGTGGTTGTGCAGATAGTGAAACTCACCCACGGCAGCGTAGCCGGCCTCCAGCATTTCCATTTGCACAAGAGCAGTTATCGCCCGCACATCATCAGGCGTCAGCTGATCCAGAAATCGATACATCAGTTTGCGCCAGGTCCAGAAACTGTCGCGCGGGTCTGGCCCGCGGTGCTCTGTCATGCCAGCCATGGCGCGCTGAAAACCATGGCTGTGCAGATTGACCGGCGCCGGCAACAAAACATCTACCCGGTGATCGGCAGCTGTACCGGAGGCACCCGATGTCACGCTTGCAATGGTGCCATCCTCGTGCAGCACAAGCTCGACCGCCGTCTGCCAGCCAGTGGGCACAAGCGCTGTATTTGCGAATATTCTCATCGTTCGAGCCTTACCGTTTACACCCTTGACAGAATTATTATGTGCAGACATATTATCAACATTCTTCACTCGAACAAGCGTGAATACCATGTCGCAACCGACGTTGTTGACCGATGCGAGGATCGCCACACTGCACGCCGATCAGACCGCCTGCGGTCTGATTGACGATGCGGCCATCGCTATCGACGACGGCATTATTCAGTGGTGTGGTGAGCGCCAAAGCGTGCCTGAACCCTATCGGTCGTGGTCGCATACGTCACTGGAAGGTCGGCTGGTCACCCCGGCGCTGATCGACTGCCATACCCATCTGGTGTTCGGTGGCAATCGCGCGCGCGAATTTGAAATGCGTCTGCAGGGTGCGAGCTACGAGGAGCTTGCCCGCGCCGGTGGCGGCATCGTCTCCACCGTCAAGGCCACGCGCGAGTACAGCGAATCGCAGTTGCTGGAATACGCGTTGCCGCGCGTCGACGCACTGATCGCTGAAGGTGTCTGTGCCATCGAGGTTAAATCCGGCTACGGCCTCGACATCGACACCGAACTGAAAATGCTGCGCGTTGCGCGGCAGATCGAAAACGTCCGAGCGGTGAGAATTCGCACAAGCTTCCTCGGTGCACATGCGACCCCTGCCGAATACAAAGATCGCGAAGATGACTATCTGCAGCAGGTTTGCCTGCCGGCGCTGGAGGCGGCCCACGCCGCAGGGCTGGTCGATGCGGTAGACGGCTTCTGCGAAGGTATTGCGTTTGACCCTGTCCAGATCGAGCGGGTATTCGAACGCGCGCAACAATTAAATTTACCGGTCAAGCTGCACGCCGAACAATTATCCAATCTCGGCGGTGCAGCGCTTGCCGCGCGCTATGGTGCCCTGTCAGCCGACCATCTGGAGTATCTCGATGAATCAGGCGTGCAGGCGATGGCCGCGGCCGGCACCGTGGCAGTCGTATTACCCGGCGCATTCTATACGCTGCGCGAACAGCAAAAACCACCTATCGAGTGGTTTATCAAACACCAGGTGCCGATTGCCGTAGCCACCGACTGCAACCCCGGCTCCTCTCCACTCGCCTCCCTTTTACTGGCGATGAATATGGCCTGTACCTTGTTTCGGCTAACGCCCGAACAAGCGCTGGCAGGGGTCACCCGCAACGCAGCGCGTGCGCTGGGGCTGGCCGACACTGGCACCATTGAAGCAGGCAAGCGTGCCGATCTCGCGATCTGGAATGTCGAACACCCGGCCGAATTGTCGTATCGCATCGGCTTCAATTCACTGCATCAACGCGTGTTCGCAGGCCAATATGATTGAATTAAAACCGGGCAGCGCCACTCTGCTACAGCTTGAGCAGATTCATCGCAGTGCGGTGGATATCGAGTTATCCGGCGATTGCCTGGCGCCCGTCGAGCGCAGTGCGCAGCAAGTGGCACAGGCCGCAGCAGCCAGTGAACCGGTCTATGGCATCAATACTGGTTTTGGCAAGCTCGCGACCATTCGCATCGAACCGGACGACACCGCGCAACTGCAGCGCAATCTGATTCTTTCTCACGCCAGTGGCGTCGGTGAACCCGCCACCGATGCCGTGGTGCGTCTGATGATGATATTGAAACTCCTGTCACTCGGGCGCGGTGCATCCGGCGTGCGGTGGGAGCTTTTAGAATTGTTGCAGGCAATGATTAACAAGCGTGTGATCCCGGTGGTGCCGAGCCAGGGCTCGGTAGGCGCCTCGGGCGATCTGGCCCCATTGGCACACATGGCCGCCGTGATGCTCGGTGCTGGCGAGGCGGTGTTCAACAATCAACGACTCTCCGGTGCCGGCGCGCTGGCTGCCGCTGGCCTGCAACCACTGACACTGGCGGCCAAAGAAGGCCTGGCGCTGATTAATGGCACGCAATTTTCCACCGCCTGCGCACTCGATGCCCTTTTTAACACCGCGCGCCTGGCCAACGCTGCCATCGTCACCAGCGCCCTGTCAACCGACGCGATCATGGGATCGACTGCACCTTTGCGGCCCGAGATTCACGAGCTGCGCGGGCATCGCGGACAAACGCTGGTGGCAGCAGAGATGCGCCGCCTGATGCAGGACTCCGTCATTCGCGAAAGTCACCGCGAGGGCGACACCCGCGTGCAGGATCCCTACTGCATTCGCTGCCAGCCGCAGGTCACCGGCGCCTGTATCGATCTGCTGCTACAGGCGGCCAATACCCTGACCACCGAAGCCAATGCCGTTACCGACAATCCGCTGGTTATCGCCGACACTCAGGACATTCTATCCGGTGGAAACTTTCACGCCGAGCCGGTTGCGTTCGCCGCCGACCAGATCGCACTGGCGATCGCCGAGATCGGTGCCATCGCGCAACGGCGCGTGGCACTGATGGTCGACCCGGCACTGTCGTTCGATCTGCCCCCTTTTCTAACGCCCGAACCGGGATTGAATTCGGG
>CAZYDV010000499.1:0-3567 GCA_964646405.1 uncultured Granulosicoccaceae bacterium
GCCTGTTAAGAAATGATTTTTAACGTTGTTTGGTCAAAGAAATAGTGGCAGTGGAGTGTTCTCTCTAGGCTGGCCATACGCATTCAAAAATGCGTGCGTAACTTTGAGTCTAAATATTTCACTCGTTATAATTTTTGTGTATTATGCCCCGACAAATAAAAAAATAAAGCAGTAAGCAGGTTTGGTTTACTGCTGGCAACAACGGGGAAAGAGGTGTGTGCAACTCTCAAGGTTTTTTCTCAACACAGTGGCTGCTGTGCAGCTTCACCGATTTTAAAATTCTCATGCAAACGTATCGGGCGTCTTCCTTTTTAGATTCCGGAATTCAACGACGCTTGTACGCTGCTGATTATCGTATGCGTAGATGATCCAGCGGCCTGCCCGGATAATTTCAACATCTGAAATTTATTAACCGGGTACCGTGTCCTACAACCCATGATATCCAGGCGTCTGCCTCGGTTCCGTCTCTTATCAGCCAACGCGATAGAGAGGGAGCAGAGACGTGAGCGAGGTTCTGTTCGCACCCGCTCTGCAACAGCGCCAGGCAGAAATTTATCCGGAACATTTGAGACATGAAAAATCGTTACAAATTTGCCTTGATCGGTGTGATCCTGAGCGGCTGTGCAATGCCATCATCGGAGCGTGAACCCCGTTACCGGGCAGAGTTGTTCGAGGGCATGTGGGTGGTGACCAGTGATACATTCCTGGGGCGGGAATATGATGTTAGCCAGACGGCTGGCGAGCTCGTTTTCAGATCAGTTGCCGATTCTGCCTGTCAAGCTGCAGACAGCGTTGTTTTTAGTGGCAGTATTGTCGCCGATCAAATGATTGGAACCGCTCGCTTTTGTGTGGGCTCGGCCCCCTTGTCTAACAGCCGGATGGTCGTGTCGATCGTGGACACCAGCGCATTGAAAGCGACGATCGACAACGACTCCGGGGTGAACTTTCCAGGCTTCCAACTCGAGCGGCAGATTCGCGTATCTTCCGTTCAGTCAGATTGAGCCGTGACACTGTTGGCCTGCCTGGCTTTCGGGTTAGCGTTGCCGTTGATGTGTCGGCAGTGTGATCGGCCTGTTAATCGGGCGCAAAAAAATCCTGGCCATCTTCACCGTCGCGGGTGGTTGCCGATGGATCGGGCGAGGCAGACGTGAGCAAACTTCACCGGCAGGGTACCTCGGTCAAACTGCTGCAGCTTGGCGGGCTGGTGCTCAGTGTCGGCATTGGCTTCAGCGCTGCCTACGTGCTGGTCAAACTGTCCGCCGGCACTTCAGATCAGCCACGTCAGACAGAGATAGCAGATCGCGCGCCGGCGCCCGAACCCTGGGTCGAACCGCTCGTGTTGCACCACTCGCTGTACGTGGCCAATTCACTCAAGCATGTTGAGGTCGATCTTGATTCGGTACTGGTACAACTGAGAAAGATCACCGACTCCACGCGCTTGCGTACAGCGCTGCCTGATCTTGGCGCTGAGGGCTATACGGTCAAACATGTGCAGGAGTTGGGATTCGCTGGACAGCCGCTGGTGCACTTGCTGTACACCCGGTCCGATGAACTGCCGCTGGCGATCAGTGTCCTGCCGGCACGGGGTGATCCGGATCGGGATTTGCGTCTGGATCGTTATCATGGGCTGGGCACGGCGAGCTGGATAGAGAACAATCAGCGATTTGTGCTGGTGGCCGATGAACCTCGCGACAAACTGCTGCAGCTCTACCGAATTACGCGGGGTGTTTTTCCAAGCGCCTGACGATGATTCAACATAGCCACTGATCGATCATTGTCCTGCGCCAGCCTGGCATCATGCCACACGTTATCGTTAGGATTTCACCGCGATCAAGGCTTGCCTGCGTCTTTTCAACGCAATCAAAAATAGACCGATCGCGACCAGCCCGACACCATGGACAACGTTCGCGGTGATCGTCTCACCCAGTAGCCAGCCGGCCAGCAAAACCCCGGCGACGGGCGAGACGAAATTGAAGCTCATCATGATGCCAGGTTGATATCGCTGCATCAGCCACAGTGAAACTACAAACCCAAGACCAGCCACAACCATGCCCTGGTACAACAGACCCCAAACGGCCGGCCAGTTCAATGCGGCCCAGCGGATCGTTTCAAACTGCCAGCTTGCCAGCGCGAAGATCGGCAGCGAAATCAACATCTGCCAGATGGCCACCCGCCCGGGCTCGATCCGCTTTAATTCATTGGCGCTCAGTACCAGGCGCAAGCCGAGCAGCACGGCGCTGGCAACACTTGCACCGATACCGAGCGTGAACCAGTCTGTAGCCGTCAGATCAGACGGGTTGATCATCGTCAAGCAGACTCCTGCGAACGCAATCAGCAGACCGATGATGCGATTGAGCGTCAGTCGATCACCTTCGATCATGTAGTGAGCGAACAGCGCCGCAAACAGCGGGTTAGTTGAGATCAGTACCGCGGCGATGATACCGGTGGTGTTATCGATGCCGATGTTCATCAGGCCGATCTGCACAGTGAACATCAGGCCGATGATGATCAGCGCGCGCCACTCCTGTGGGTGTGGCCAAATGCGCATCCGCGTGTAGTGCGCCCACAAACCCACCACGATCACGCCGATTACAAACCGGATGAAGGCGCTGGCAAAAGGCGGGAACACCACCAGTCCGAACTTACCCGCGATTGGATTGCCACCCCACAGTGCATGGATCAGCAACGAGATCAGCACGGCCTTGAGCGGAATATTGAGCAACAGATGTCCGGGGTATGGGGTGACGACTAGCGAGGGGCTGTGATCAGCGCGAACTACCCGAGGATTAGGACGCAGTCAAAGCGTGGGCGGCGGGGGCGCCAATCAATGCGATAATTGTAGCCGTTTTCGACAATGAGTGTGCCCGCTTGGCAGAATCGCACAGCAGTTTTCACGCGCTGATCAATCTGATCCGCTACGCGCGCGGGCATCGACGGCACATCCTGCTGGCCACCAGCTGCTCAGTACTGAACCGGTTTTTCGACGTGATGCCTGAGATCCTGATCGGCATCGCAATCGATGTGGTGGTAAACCGTCAGAGCAGCTTTGTCGCCAAGATGGGCCTGGTCAGCGCGGAGTCGCAGATCATCGCGCTGGCGATACTTACTTTCATCATCTGGGCCGGTGAGTCGCTGTTCGAATATCTGCATCTGATACTGTGGCGCAACCTCGCCCAACACTTACAGGCAGAGCTGCGCCAGGACGCCTACGAGCAGGTGCAGCGCCAGGACATGGCGTTTTTCGAATCGCGCAGTTCGGGTGAGCTGATCTCGATTCTCAATGATGATGTCAATCAGCTCGAGCGCTTTCTCGATGGTGGCGCTAACGATTTCATTCAGACCTTCGTCACCGTGATTCTGGTCGGTGCCGTGTTTTTCGTGTTGTCACCGACCATTGCACTGCTGGCGTTCTCACCGATTCCGGTCATCATCTGGGGCGCGTTTTTCTTTTTGCGTCGCGCAACGCCCCTGTACGCGGACGTGCGCGAGCAAGTGGGGCACCTGGCCAGCCGGCTGGCCAACAACATCGGCGGTATGGCGACGATCAAATCATTCACTGCCGAGCAG
>CAZYDV010000500.1:0-3563 GCA_964646405.1 uncultured Granulosicoccaceae bacterium
CAGCGGTGCCCGGCGCCCCTGGATAAATGTCTGGGAAGTCTGGATGTTGCTGGCGGTATTGCTGATCGCGCGCGTGGCAACGCCACAGGATGCCGCCCCCTGGGCCACCACCAGTGCAAACAGAAAGGCTCGCAGCGCGGAGCCAATCCGGCGACAACACAGTTTGTGCTGCGACATGAAAGCCAGTTACACCGGCGACGCTACGGCGTTGATCCCGTTCGCCTGCAACAGCGGCAGCACGTCAGCCACCCGCCTTTTCGATCAGCTTGCGCAGCAGTCCACCTGAGCTTTCTGCGGTGTCGACGTTCTGGTAGTCGATGCCGCCACAGCTACTGCCGCCGTCGTGACCCAAACCACGGCACTTCTGGTGCGGCAGGCAAGCCTGGCGGCCCTTCAGTGGATCGCTCAGAACCTGATCCCATTTACTGGTTCGATCGCCGAACTTCAGCAACTTTCCCTGCACCTTGTGCAAAAGGGATTCGAGAATAATACCGTTGTTATTGGCCGTAAAAGTCTTGATCACACCGGATCCGTTCTCGTAGCGACCTTCGTAGAATCCTTTCTTCGGATCATAAAGTGTGCTGACCGTGTCATAGAGCAGATCGGTGTACTCGTTGTTGAACAGTGACCACATGGTGAACGCACCTTTCAGCGCGATGGCGGCAAATTGCGGCACGTACTCGCCTTTCTCGGTGATGGTGTTCCACGCGTAGCCATCGGAATAGACCGTGTCATACACAAAATACGGTTTCTTGTCTAACTGGTGCTCGGTACGCGCCGTCAGAATACCGGTGTTGCAGAATCGCCCTACCTGTGCGGCAAAGACCGATTCAGCCAGCCCCTTGGCAACCGGATCTGTATGATGCATGTCGTTGTTGTCGCGATCATTCGCGTGATCCCAGTTGAATTCCATGCCTTCAAGTGTGAATGACTCCATCACCACATAGTTGTGGGCGTGCAGAACACGTGGATCCCGTGCATCGTATTTGACGTCGATGCCGCCGATGGGCATCGTCTCGTACGGTTCCAGTTGAGATGACAGATCGGTATTGAAACCCCACAACTGGAAACCGCGGGCGGCATATTCCTCGTAACCCAGCCGTCCCTCCTGCACGTACTGCGTCTCGTTCTTACCGTTGACCAATGCACCGAACATCAGACCACGGGCGTCAACGACATTGCAAAAGCGCCAGCGCAGAATCGCGTTGTCAATGGCATTGGAGTGCTCCGGATAGCGTTCCTTGATAATCTTCAACCAGATCAACAGACGACCGAGATCGAGCGCAGAATAGCCAATCTCGCCCGGCTTGTTCGCGTAGTTAACCTTCTGTCCGGTTTTGGTGTGATAGGCCTTGTTCGGCAATTCGCGGCGAAACAGATCGAGCTTCTGGAAGGTCTGCAGGATCTTCATCATTCGAAGATCGAACTCTTCCTTGGGTATAATGCCAAGCTCTCGCGCCGCCACCATTCCGGCCATATATGACGCGGTATCCCACATAGTGGTAGACGGGTAATTGTTGACCGCGTTAACGAGGCCCGTCTCGGGCTGATAGTTATTCTCGAAGTACTTCCAAGCGATGCGTGCGAGTTTCATCTCCTGCTCGGTCAGCTCGCCGTTGCGTCCCGGATGCGTGATCGCTGGACGCATCGGCTGCGGCCAGACGGCCCGACCTGCGTGGCAGAAATTCGGCTCCTTGATCTGATAGTCGGGGCGCGTGGTATGTGCTCGCCCGAGATGGGGTATATTTGTCGGTTCGCTGGTAATCGGCCTGTCAACGACAGCCGAGCGCTTGCCTGGCAGACCGATCGAACAGCCAGCCACGGCCGCACTGACAGTCACTGCCATCGCCAATGCGTTGCGCGTGCGCGCGGGAAGCCGTTTTTTCATCCACATAGCCTGTGCCAACAACCTGTTGGAGTTTCCTGTTTTGAGCCGCGTGCGGACAACGCCGCAGCTCGTGATGCTGTCGATTGTCTGTCTGGTGTGGCACCCTTGCCGCTAACCCTCATTCCATCGTGCCCGATCAACACGGGCCAGCGGCCAAATGAGCACAGAGAGTGCCAGCGCGGTGTTATCCTGCCGCTTTCGCTCAAAACGACATCCCCCAGGATACCGAGAGCGCACCATCGCGAAACTTGCCACCACTGGCGGGCTGTTCGCTCCACGGGAATCTGTTATTCGAGTAGTTGTTGTACTGAATTGAAATCACACCCGGGTGCCAGTCGAAGTAGCCAAAACCGTAGGTGTAATCGGAATCCCACGGCTGAATGGTTGATTTGTCGAGGTAGTGTTTGACGTTGAGCTGGAAGTACCACCAGCCGACGATGTTGTAGCGACATCCCATGCCAAGTGTCTGCTTGTTGTCCTTGACCGAGTTGCTCGCCAGATCTGTATATTTGGGTACGATGGTGTAGCTGACCGTGCAACCAACCCGGCCCTCTTCCCAGGCGACAAACGGGTGTGTCATCCAGCGTGGCACCGGAAATTTCCATGACCAGGTGAACGCCCCGCATTCAAAGCAGGTGCGGGACTGTCCCGGATCCGGATCGAATCGGTTGCCGCCGTAGTTCGAGTAGGTAAATCCGAGGGTGTACGGATGCCAGTCGCGGTAGCCGAACACGTAGGTGAAATCCGGGTTCCACGGCGCCTGCAAATCGGGGTTGCTGTAGAACGGAATGCCCAGCGACATATACCAGTAGCCAAATGGCTTGTAACTGATATTCATTGAGGTGGTACTGGTGGCGGTGACACTCGCCCCCTCGTTGCCCAAACCGTTCAGCCCCTCCACCACGACGCCACGCAACGGCAGATTGTGCGAGAACGACAGGCTCACGCCATCGAACATATTTCGCAGCTCGCTGTCGTATTTTTTCTCGAACAACTCACCGACCGGAAATTCGTAAGAAGACTCGATCCCTTTGAATATCTTGTCCAGCGTCTCATCGTCGGCGCCAGGCGCCATCGAATTGACACCCAGCCCCAGCAATACGCCAACCGCTTTCAGGTAACGCCTGTAGTGCTGCATCGCGAAGTAGACATGGATTCAGAGCGTCGAATGCAGCAAAAAGCGCGCAGTGATCAGCAGTAAAAATTGAGCTGCATCACAAGTTCGCGGATTGTGTGGATCTCTACCTAGACGCCGGTAGCTTCTTATAGCGCGAGAACATGCGGAACAGAAATTCGGTGGCGTTGAAATCCTTGTTCGTCGTGCCCAGCACGTCGACCATAAATTCCACTCCCCCCGGCCAGCTATGTCCATTGTTGTACATCTTGCAATCGATCACTTCAGTGACCTTCTTGCTGTGTACCCAGGATTCGCACTTGTAGGTCTTGCTCGACTGCAGGTGAACCTTCTTGTCCGTTGTGCCGTTGACCTTCTTGAAAAATTCTACCGAGTCCTTGTGCGATGCGACCTTGTGCTTGCCGCCGCCTTTGTAGGGCGCAAGCTTGTCCTGCATACCGTGCAGCAGAGCGATGGGCGTTTTATGGCTCGGCTTGCAGTTGGGAATATTCATCGTGTGGGCAACCATGGCCGCCGCGGCAATCTTGCCGGCCATCTGAC
>CAZYDV010000501.1:0-3511 GCA_964646405.1 uncultured Granulosicoccaceae bacterium
TCGGCCAAGCGCAGCTGGTGCAGTGCACAAATGCCGTCGGCGTCGCCATTAAATACGTCAAAGTGAGTCATGTCAGTTCCGTTTTGCGCTCGCGTGTTAGTTCTCTAACCAGTGCAGGGCCGCGGTAGATAAAGCCGGTATAGACCTGCAGCAGGCTGGCTCCGGCGCTGAGTTTGGCTGTGGCGTCAGCAGCATTTTGAATGCCACCAACGCCGATGATGGGAACCTGATCTGCAAGACGGGTGCCGAGTTTGTGCACCGTTTCGGTGGCCTTGTCGGTCAAAGGCTGGCCGCTAAGGCCACCGGTCTCGCCTGCGTGCGGTGATGATTCGACGCCTGCACGAGAAAAGGTCGTGTTGGTGGCGATCACGCCGTCGATTTTGTGCGCAAGCACCTCATCAGCAAAATCATCGATGGCAGTGTCATCCATATCCGGGGCTATTTTCACGGTGATGGGTGTGTAGCGGCCGTGCTCGCTGGTCAGTTCCTGTTGCGTCTGTTTTAACGCACCAAACAGCTCTCGCAGCATGGCGCCATGTTGTAGATCCCGCAAGCCTGGCGTATTGGGTGAGGAGATATTAATGGTCACGTAGTCAGCATGGGCATACACTTTTCGCAGACAATGCAGGTAGTCGTCGTTGGCTTTTTCCAGTGGTGTATCGGCATTTTTGCCGATGTTGATGCCAAGAATTCCCTGGTAGCGGCGGCGTTTGACGCGTTCAACAAGATAATCCACACCCTTGTTATTAAAACCCATTCTGTTGATGATCGCCTGTTGATCGGCCAGGCGGAATAACCTCGGCTGCGGGTTTCCGGGTTGCGCTCGAGGGGTGACGGTGCCGATCTCGATATAGCCAAAACCTAACGCGCCCAGTCCGTCGATGTAGTCGCCATTTTTATCCAGGCCAGCAGCCAGCCCTATACAATTGGGAAACGCCAGCCCCATGCAGTTCACCGGAATGTCGTGTCGATGATTCCGCTGGTTCAACCAGGGTCTGACCAGCTGATTTCCGACACAAAAATTCAGCAGCGGCAGTGTCAGGTTGTGTGATCGCTCGGCATCCAATTGAAAGAGTGCAGCGCGCAAAGCGGAGTAGAGCAAAAGCGTGGTTTCCCGGACAGGTTGTGGATCGGTGCAATTGTGTGGGACAGGCGCAGGCGGTGCAAGTAGAATACGGCTATGAGGTTGTATCCAGACAAACTTTCCCAACATCTGGCTCGTGGTCTGGCGCCAGTGTATCTGCTGCAGGGTGATGAGCCTCTGGGGATGATGGAATGCGGTGACATCATCCGCGCGGCAGCACAAAAAGCCGGATTCTCTGAGCGTGAGGTTATTGTCGCCAATGAGGATAACGACTGGCAGCATCTGCGTGCTGCTGCAGATAGCCTCTCGCTGTTTTCTGCGCAACGACTGATCGAACTACGTATGCCGAATGGTAAAACCGGGCGCACGGGTGCGGATGCGTTAAAAGCCTACGTCGCCGATCCACCGCCGGATCTGGTGTTGTTGATCACCAGTGGCCGGTTGGAACGGGCCCAGACCAATTCGGCCTGGTACAAGGCTATTGATAAAGTCGGGGCGACCATGGCGTTCTACCCGCTCAGTGCACAAGAGCTGCCGCGCTGGATAGAGGCGCGAATGCGTTCACACAACCTACGACCGACCAAACCGGCAATCACACTAATTGCCGAACGCGTTGAAGGCAATATGCTGGCGGCCCACCAGGAAGTGGAGCGTTTGAGTTTGCTGTACCCAGAGCAGGAAATTGATACTCGTGAGGTGCTGGCGGCGGTTGCCAACAGTGCCCGCTATGCAATCGGCGACTGCGTGGATGCGGCGATGCAGGGAGCAACCGCTCGAGCGCTTAGAGTTCTCCAGGGTCTGCATGACGAAGCAGTAACTCCGGTTTTAATCTGGTGGGCGTTAACTCAGGAGATTCGCAGTGGCACTCGCGTCGCGCAATCACTGGGTGCCGGCATGTCTCCGGCGGCAGCGTTGAAGGCTGCAGGTGTTTGGCGCAATCGCGAAGCGGCACTCAAACTGGCGTTAAGTCGCCACACAGAACCCAGTTGGTTGGCCATGTTGCAAAAAACGGCATTGGCAGATCGTGTTTTAAAAGGTCAGGAGCCGGGGCAGGGTGATGTCTGGCAGGTACTCAGAGATTTATGCGTTGAGCTCAGCCGAGACGGTCGACCGGTCATGACAACCTAGTTTTCATTACTCCAGAACGTGACGAAATTTATGTCTGATTCAAATCCCAATATCAAAAAGCTGCTGGCCGGAGCTGTTGCCGTCGGTGAGTCTGTGACTGTGAACGGCTGGATCCGTACCCGACGCGACTCCAAAGCGGGATTATCATTTCTCGCCGTGTACGATGGTTCGTGCTTTGATGCAATCCAGGCGGTTGTTAACAATACGCTGACAAATTACACCACAGATGTCCTCAAGCTGACCGCAGGTTGTGCGGTGCAAGTCGCAGGCACTTTGGTCGCCTCTGAGGGCAAAGGCCAGGACGTCGAGATTCAAGCGACTGCCGTGACAGTGGTCGGTTGGGTCGAAGATCCGGAAACCTATCCTATTGCAAAAAAACGTCACACCTTTGAATATCTGCGCGAAGTCGCCCACCTGCGTCCACGGACCAACGCGTTTGGTGCAATTAGTCGCATTCGAACAACGCTTGCCAATAGCATTCATCGCTATTTTTGTGAGCGTGATTTTCACTGGGTTAACACACCCATAATTACGGCCAGCGATGCTGAAGGTGCCGGCGAACTATTTCGCGTGAGTGCTCTGGATATGCTGAATCTTCCGCGTATCAGCGATGGCGAGCAAAAAGATCAAGTGGACTACGAGCAGGATTTTTTTGGACGGGAATCTTTTCTGACTGTGTCGGGTCAACTCAACGTGGAGACCTACGCCCAGGCGCTGTCAAAAGCCTACACCTTCGGCCCGACGTTTCGTGCGGAAAACTCCAATACCAGCCGTCACTTGGCAGAGTTCTGGATGATTGAGCCTGAAGTGGCCTTTGCTGATCTGGCTGACAACGCGACACTGGCGGAAGATTTTTTGAAGTATCTTTTCGCTGCTGTATTGGATGAGCGGCCCGACGACATGGCTTTTTTCGCTCAACGTGTAGACAAAAGCGCCATTACTCGTATGGAATCGATGCTGTCGGTGGATTTCGAGCGTATGGAATACACTGATGCGATTACCATTTTGCAGCAATGTGGTAAACGCTTCGAATATCCGGTGTCGTGGGGGGCTGATCTGCAATCAGAGCATGAGCGCTTTCTGGCCGAGGAACACGTCGGCAAGCCTATTGTGCTGATGAACTACCCCAAAGAAATCAAGGCCTTTTATATGCGCCTCAACGACGATGAAAAAACGGTCGCCGCCATGGACGTACTCGCCCCTGGCATCGGTGAAATCATCGGCGGCAGCCAGCGTGAGGAGCGGTTGGATTTTCTGGACACCCGCTTGGATGAACTGGGTTTGGCCAAGTCGTTGTGG
>CAZYDV010000502.1:0-3506 GCA_964646405.1 uncultured Granulosicoccaceae bacterium
GGCGGCGCGCGACTTCGACGACTGGGCAGCCAGCGGCAATCCGGGCTGGTCAGCGGCCGATGTGATGCCAGTGTTTCAGCGGCTGGAGAGTCGCGCCAATGAGCACCACGATGACCATCCCCGTCTGTACGTCAATGACGTGAGCGATCAGTTACATCCGCTGTGCAACCATTTTTTGTCCGCCGCAGCCGATATGGGCACCGCAGTCAGCACCGATTTTAATCTCGATTCGTTCGAAGGTTATGGTCACTACGCGATCACCACACGCAGCGGCAGGCGAATGTCTGCTGCGCGTGCGTTTCTGCGCCCGGCGCTGAAGCGCCCCAATGTTCAGCTCTGGTCCCATTGCGAGGTGGAGCGCCTGACCTTCGCCGATGGATCTGCCAATGGGGTCGAGTGCCACCATCGGCAGCAGCCTCTGACACTGCGCGCACGCCGTGAAGTGATATTGGCGGCCGGGGCGATTGGCTCACCGCTGTTGCTGCAGCGTTCGGGCATTGGCGACGGCGAGGCATTGCGGCAAATGGGTATCGCCGTGCAGCATCACAATGTCAACGTCGGTGAGCAACTGCAGGATCACATTGCGGTGAGCTTCCTGTATCGCTGTCGCCAGCCCACCTTAAATAATCAGCTTGGCAGTCTGGCGGGCCAGATGCGCGCCGGTCTGCGCTATTTGCTGACGCGTCGTGGGCCGTTGTCATTGAGCATTAACCAGGCGGGCGGCTTTGTGAGAACCACGCCCGATCTGGATTCGCCGGACCTGCAGCTCTACTTCACCCCGGCAAGCTACAACAAGCGCGAGGACGGCGGCCGCACGCGTGTCGCACTCGACTCGTGGCCCGGGTTTTTGACGTCATTTCAGCCTTGTCGTCCACGCAGTCGAGGCCGTTTGCGAATCGCCGGGCCCGGTGGCAATGGCGCACCGGTGATCGAGCCCGAATACCTGACCCACGCCGATGATGTACAAACCGTTTTGCGCGGTTGTCACTACCTGCGCCGACTGGCGGCAACCAGCGCGCTTAGCGCGATCATCGATACCGAGACTGCGCCTGGCCTCGACTGCGCCAGCGACGATGAGCTGCTGGCCGATTTTCGCCAGCGCGCCGATACGGTTTATCACCCGGTCGGTACCTGCGCGATGAATCGCAACGAGCGTCAGGGTGTGGTGGATGAAAAGCTGCGCGTACACGGGGTAGGTGGACTGCGCGTGGTCGATGCGTCGGTGTTTCCGAATGTCACTTCTGGCAATACCAATGCGGCGACCATGATGGTGGCGGACAAAGGGGCCGAACTGATACTCCAATGAACTACTCGCCGCGAAACACCGGCGCGCGCTTTTCGTTAAACGCCAGAACACCTTCGCGACGATCGGCGGTCGGCACGGCGCGATTGTAGGCTTCGATCTCGAACGCCAGGCCGTCGGCCAGCGACATCTGCAGGCCGCGATGGATTGCCTGTTTTGCCTGTCGCACGGCAATCGGGGCATTGGCGGCGATGGCGTTGGCTGTCTCCAGCGCTTGTGTCAGTAGTTGCGCCGGGGGGCACACCGCGTTGGCCAGGCCCCATTCCAGTGCATCCTGTGCGCTGAACGGTCGGGCAGACATAATCAATTCTTTGGCTCGTCGCTCGCCAACTGCGCGCGCCAGGTTCTGCGTGCCGCCGGCACCGGGAATGATGCCCAGGCGGGTTTCGGTTTGCGCAAAGCGTGCGTGCTCGGCGACATACAGAAAGTCGACCGCCGCGGCGATCTCGCAGCCGCCGCCGTAAGCCGCGCCATTAATGGCGCCGATAATCGGCGTTGGGCAGTCGATGATCGCCCGCACCATGCGCTCAAAAATCAGATGCTGCTGGCCCCACGCCTGATCGCTCATGCCGTTGCGTTCTTTTAGATCACCGCCGGCGCAAAAGGCTTTGTCGCCCGCGCCGGTCAGTACGACACAGCGCACCGCCCCCGGATCCAGTGCCAGCGCCTCGAAGTAGTGCATTGTGTCGAGGCCCATGTGAGTATTCAGCGCATTGGCTGATTCGGGGCGGTTGAAGCTGACTTGTTGCACGTGAGCCGCCGGGTCGCTGATCAACAGTGTCTGGTAGTCGGGTTTTGCCATAGTCAGGTAACGGGTGGGTTGACGGAGTGGACGATGTCAGTGGCGATTGGCGAGGTCGGCGGCGGCAACGGCGACCCAGTCGCCGTCGTCGATCATTTTCGCAATCTCTTTTTTAACAATCGCAACGACGGCATCGGTCGCGCGCGTGTTGGTGCGATCGGAGGGCATGGCGAGAATCAACTGCCGATTGACGGCGGGCGATACCAGGTCTCGCGCCTCGACATGGCCGGCGCGCACCTCCCCCTGTATCGCCGATTTGGGCAACAGGGTGTGATAAACGCCGCCGGAGACAATGGATTTCAGCACGTGGTAGGAGTCGCCGACCAGCGCGGGTGTCAGCTTGATTCCGGCCTTTTCGCACGCGGCATCCAGCACGATGCGCATGCCGTGGGGGTGGCTTGGCATTGCCAGAGGCAGGGCGGCGGCGTCCGTCAGCGAGACGGTCTGTTGTGAATCCGGGAATGCACCGATCGGGCTGACCAGTGAGATGGGCTCGTAGAGCAGTTCGAGGCTGCGCAGATGAAAGTCGGTGGAGGGGCCATACAAAAACGAAATATCCACATCGCCACGTTGCAGCCATTCAACCAGGTGCCCCGAGTAGCCTTCAACCAGTCGCAGGCTGACGTCCGGCAATTCGCGGTTGACGCGCTCGACCAGCGGTACGGCCAGCACGCTGGTCACCGTTGGCATCAGGCCGATCGCCACATTGCCCTTGACCTCGCTGCGCATGGACTGCACGTCCTGCACGGATTGATCGAGCTGACGCACCAGACCGGCGACGCGCTGCAACAGTTCTTTGCCGGGCTCGGTCAAATCCATGCCGCGCACGTGCCGCACGAACAGTTCGACGCCGATATCGGCCTCCAGCAATTTTATGTGCCGCGACAGGGCGGGCTGGGCAATACGCAGGCGGTCTGAGGCGCGGCTCAGCGATCCGGCTTCCGCCACACAGATAAACGTCTTGAGCTGCTTCAGATCCATGGTGTTGACATGCGATTTTGCTATGGAGCCTATCGGTGCATTTTGTTTTTTTGAACATTATCATTGACGGCAACGCTTACGCAAATGCACTTGTTAGACGCTTTCAGAGCGCCTACCCTTTGGCTTTGCCCGGTGCGCCGGCCACACAGGCTGCGCATGCCACCCGCCAGGCGGGGTTTGAACAAAATCTGCAGGTCCAGGACAACAGCATGAACTACGAAGTCGATCATCCCGATATTCGCGAGAATGTCGCCAAGCTTTGTGCAGACTTTCCCGGTGAATACTGGCGCAAGTGCGATCGCGAACAGGCTTATCCCACGGAGTTTGTCCAGGCGCTGACCGAGGCTGGTTTTCTCAGTGTGCTGATTCCGGAAGAGTATGGCGGGTCCGGGCTGCCGATCTCTGCCGCCTGTGCGATTC
>CAZYDV010000503.1:0-3478 GCA_964646405.1 uncultured Granulosicoccaceae bacterium
AGTAAATCTTAGCCGGGGTATCGAGCGCCTTTTCCAGCCGGTGGGCGCGATACAGGGGCGTCGGGCGCCACTGGGTGTAGGCGGCACGAACAGGTTCCGGGATGTCGATCTCGCGCTCCTGGCTGACCTCCTGCATGATCAGCTCCATCGGAAACAGCGGCGCCAGATCATCGGGGCCAATCGGCTGGCCGGTGCCCGGGTGCAGCACCGCCGGCATGGGCTCGGGCAGATCAGCCTGGATGTTGTACCAGGTCTTTGGAATATCCTTTTCTGTGAGCAGGAATTTGGTCTGATCGGTCATGCGGCCTCCGGGGCGTGGAAAGATTGGATCAGCAGCGCCAGCGCAAATCAAACTTTGCGCGCCAATTCGGATCATAATACCGGAAAAGCGTTAAAACGCGGTTGCCGCAATGTGGCCACGACAGACCCGCGGACGCTGCCCGTGTGACGCCATTCACACGCCATGACAGGAAAGACGATATTGCCTTCGGCGGATTCAGGTCGCGATGCTGCGCTGCAGTACCTGCGTGATCACAACGTATTGAGCCTGGCCACCTGCGCCGACAACCAGCCCTGGGTGGCGCCAGTGTTTTATGCCTGGCGGGCGAGCGCGCTGTATTTTTTGTCTGCGCCGCACACCCGCCACGGTCAGAATATGGCGGCCAATCCGCAGGTCTCAGGCTCCATCCAGGACGATGTCGCCAGTTGGTCTGCGATTCAGGGGCTGCAGTTGTCCGGGGGGGTGAGCCTGCTCGAGGGCGATGATCGGCAGCAGGCGATCGACATCTATCAAGCCAAATTCAACCTGAATGCGGACACCGCACCTCCACAAATTCTAAAGGCGTTAGACAAAATCAGTTGGTATCGATGCGATTTACAGCAACTGTTGTTCGTCGACAACTCAGTCTCGTTTGGCCACCGCAGCGAGATCGATCTGGCGTCACTGCGCGAGACTTGAGCATATGATCAGATCGTTTGGCAGTGTGTTCATCGGTCTGCTGATGGGCGTCGTATCATTGTTGCATGCGGCAGATTCCGTCGTCGCAGCGCGGTTCTCTTCAGGATCACTGGATGGCTGGCAGCAGAAGCGTTTCGCCGGTGAAACCCGCTATACACTGGTTGGTGATGAGGGTGTAACCGTGCTCGCAGCCGTCAGTGACGGTAGCGCCTCTGCGCTGGGCAGACGAATCCGCATCGATCTGCAACAGACGCCGTGGGTCACCTGGCGCTGGAAAATCGGCAATCGCCTGGATGCTCTGGATGAGCGCAACAAAGCCGGTGACGACTACGCCGCCCGCGTCTATCTGGTCGTCGATGGCGGGGTGTTGAAATGGCGCACCCGCACCGTCACCTACGTGTGGTCTTCAGCCAATCCGGCTGGCAGCCACTGGCGCAACGCCCACAACCCGCGCAATGCCGCGATTATTGCGGTTCGAGGGCAGGGCGACGAGCCGGGTGTCTGGCAGTCCGAACGCCGCAACGCCTATGAGGATTTCAAGGCCATGTTTGGCCGCGAGGTGCGCTACATCGATGCCGTGGTGGTCATGACTGATACGGATAACTCGGGGCAAAACGCTCGTGCCTGGTATGGGGATGTGGTTTTTCATTCGCAGTAGTTTGTTTGCTTTGATTATTCGGTGAAAATTACCCGGATTGCCCGGTAGTGGCTCACACTGAATCGAAACCGCCCGCCGCTATAGTTTCTTCAACCGCAGGAATGGTGAGAAGCGCAATGTACGCAGTCGTGGCACAGTGGCATGAAGTGATCGGAGTGGCGGGTATGGTGATGTACCTGGGCAGCTACTTTATGCTGCAGACAGGTACCTTGCAGTCCAACACGGCAACCTATTGCATTGCGAATATTCTCGCCGCAAGCCTGGTGATGATCAGTCTGCTGCACGACTTCAATCTCGCGTCTGCACTGATACAGATATCGTGGATTGCAATCAGTGCCATCGGCCTTGTCAGAATGGCATTCGGTGCTCGGCGGTCCACTCGTCGCAGACAACGTCGCCTGGCGGTGGTGTATTGATTGAGCGCTGGGGAGTTTTGTCGAGCGGTATGTTTGTGCAACAGTGGGACAGGATCTGCGACGCGGGGGCGGCTAAAGCCTGCACTCCAACTCGCAACGCGCAACGTGGTGGTTCTGCCGCCGAGCCGTTATCAGCCAATCGTGCGCGCCAGCAGTGCCAGCCAGTTGCGATAGCACAGTTTATCCATCACGTCGTTGTTGTAGCCGTGCGCGGTCATTGCCTGGCGCAGGTTTATAAGGCCCGTTGCATCGCCTATCTCGGTCGGCACGATCGCGCCATCGAAGTCTGAACCAAACCCCACCCGATCCTCGCCCAGTTTGTCGATTAGATAATCCAGATGCACCAGTATCGTTTGCAGCGGTGTGTCTTCGGTCATCTGGCCATCGGCGCGCAGAAAGCAGGTGGCGAAATTTACCCCGACCATACCGTCGCTCTCCGCGATCGCGTCGAGCTGCCAGTCAGTCAGATTGCGCGCGGACGGACAGATGCCGTGGGCATTTGAATGCGTTGCCACCAGCGGCGCATCACTTATTGCCAATACGTCGCGAAAGCCAGCCTCGTTCAGGTGCGACAGATCCACCATGATTTTAAGATCGTTGCAGGCTTTGATCAGGCGTTTGCCGTCGTCGGTCAGGCCCGGCCCAATATCTGGCGTGGACGGATAGCGAAACGGCACGCCGTGGCCGTAGCGCGTCGGTCGGCTCCAGACTGGCCCCAGCGATCGCAAGCCGGCCGCGTGCAGCACGTGTAGCGAGTGAAAGTCTTCATCAATGGCCTCGGCACCTTCGATATGCAGGATGGCGCCAAGAATGTTGTGGTCGATGCAGTGCTGTAGCGCTGCGGCATCGTGGCAGATTTTTACCTGTCCGCCGGATGCGCGCTCGATCTGTATCAGAATCGCTGCCTGCGCGAGTGCGATGTTCAGTGCATCGGCATGGGCCACCGGGGGAGGCAACGGCAGGTCGTATTGTTCGCCCTGTAGATCTTCGAAGTTGAAGCTCGCCCCTTCTCCGTTTGGAATCCAGATCGCGAAAAAACCACCGCCAAGGCCGCCGCGTTGCATGCGCGGCAAATCCAGATGGCCCTCGCCATCGCCTTGGATGAAAAGTGAGGCGGCCTGCCCGGGTGATTTCTTCCACAGCCGCGTCAGTACATCGTTGTGGCCGTCGAAAACAGGTGGTATGGCGTTGGATGTCATCGTGGTGATCTCGTGAACTGGCCGGTCGTGCGGATGCAGCCGTAGGGTTTGCCGATTGTTATACTACGGCCATGACTGCAGATAAACTCTTTCTACTGTTCGGTTGCGCGGTAAGCGGCTCCGGTGTGGCATTGGGCGCCTTCGGGGCTCACGGTTTGCGAAAAAGCCTGTCACCTGAAATGATGTCGGTGTATCAAACCGGTGTGCTGTATCAACTGGTGCATGGTGTTGCCTTGCTGGCAGTGGG
>CAZYDV010000504.1:0-3478 GCA_964646405.1 uncultured Granulosicoccaceae bacterium
TTATCTTCCAGGGCTCCCCTTCTGCCAGCAACAGACTGTCACCATTCCACTGTGCCAGCACATTCATGAGTTTTTCAAAGCGAACGAACGATGCAGACTCGCGTGTCAATAACGCCTCGACCGGATCCGGATGGAACAGCAACCAGGAGCGATAGGGTCCCAGGCGAAGACGCACGGCGTCGCCAAAGGTCTCGTTCATCGATTGATAAAAGCCAAGCTGATCGCGCCGAATACGATGCAGATGATCAAGCCCGAATGACGGGCTGAACGGCTGGCTTGACGAGACCTTGAAAGCGGCAGGATCGTGTTCAGGCATCAGCAGTGCCACGATATTGCCTGATGGCGCGCGTTATAAATGCAGCCGGTAGCACTAGCAATAAAATACCCGCGCCAACCATCGCCCAGGCAAAATTAAGTCGATTCAACGATTTGCCGATCGCCGCCATGCCGTAAAACAACTGCGATTCATCGGGTTCGCGATAGCCAGGTACCGAACCTGCCACCGCTTCGAATTGCAGATCGGCAGCCGGCCAGTGGCGCAACAAACCAATCCAGCGACGATGCCAGCGATTGTCAGTGTGATAGTAAATAACAGCAGGCGCCGTCGTCCAGGGCCTCCAGCGTGGCAGCCACTCGCCGACGTTCGATCGATACTGCGGCCAGCCGTCGGGAAATCGCACCAGCAGATCGTGTCGGTGATGCCAGCGTACCAGCCCTTTCACAAATACCCAGGCCATCCCGGCTGCCAGCGCCACCCAGACACTACCGATCATTAATCCAATTGCTAGCCAGCCAATCGCCGAAGACAGTTGCATCGGATTGCTCACGTACGCATACAAACCGGTTCGCACAAGCCTTTTGGTGTTGTCGAGTGGAATCGGCGTGCCACCACCGTGAACAACAAACATCTGCACGGCAGACAGGCCAATAAGAAAACCAAGCGCCAGCACGGGCAGGCCGATAATAAGCTTCCATGCGGGTATGGTGTGCACAGCCCAGTTACCCCCCATCGCAATCAGGATCAACGAAGGCAGAACATAGAATGCCAGCACGCCGAACGCTGCCGCGAGCAGCGCGGCCCGCAGAGCCAGCTGGCGGTCGTGTTCTGTCCACCGAGCGAGATACAGTGCCGGCACATGAGCCACAATAAACACCAGACAGATGCCAGGCCACCAACCGTTCCCTGCCACCACCATCGGCTCAAGTGACTTAAATAAAGTGCCATGCAAGGCAAAAACAATCGGCAATACTACTACCACGGGTGATGTTTTGGGAAATAGCAGGTAGAGCACCGGTCCAAACAGAATCGCACCGCCACAAAGAATATCGACTGGCATGCCGTTGAGCATCAAGGTATCGCCACCGTAATGCCACCAGCCGAAATAGATCGCAAGATGGTGCGTCCCCAATATCAACGCAACGCCATAAATGAATGCAAACAGGCAGGCGACCAGACAGCGCTGATCATTGCGCCGCTTTGATGCCAGTACGATTACGGCCGCCAGCGGCGCCAGAAACAACAGCCATCGCAGTGCCCAGAGCCAGGGCTCGGCAAACCTGAAATCTAGCACCGGATCAGCGCCCTGCCCAGCCGATCACGCCATGCCGCCGGGGCCTGCGTTTCAAACCACTCGACAGACAATGCAACAAACGGAAAGCCAAGTGCCAGATAAAGCGCGAACCGCGGCAGGGCTATGATCAGCAGCAGGTGAACAATGGCGCCCACTCGCATCAGTAAACCTTCACGGGTAAGAGTGGACTGCTGCAGCATCAATGCAAGCGCCAGTACCAGGGGCAATATTACGGTGAACGGAATTGCCAGCAACGCCGATTCGCTATTGCTTTGCAGGCTATCGACTGCCAACCAAAGACGCCAGCAAGCACACGCTAACAACGAGCACAACAGCATCAATTTTGGCGCCTGCCGTAGGGTAAACCGGACCGTTGCGTCCATTGAGTTGAAGCAAGCTGCTTAAATTCTGCCTATCGCGCAGGGCACAAGGTTCCGCTACAGGGACCAAAACCTACCGTAAATCCATCGCCTCGAGCCTCTGCGTGCAAGTCGACGCTGTCCCCATCCTCCAGAAAGCTGCGCGTTTCCCCGGTATCGAGCTGAATCGGTGTTTTGCCACCCCAGCTCATCTCCAGCAAGCTGCCAAGTTGATCAGGCTTCGCGCCGGAAATGGTGCCAGAACCCAGCAGATCACCGGTACGCATTGGACAACCGCTGGTGGTGTGATGCGCCAGTTGCTGTGCGGCTGAGTAGTACATTTCGCGGTAGTTGGTCTGGCTGATCGTGGCTGGTACGGTACTGCCGGCCGGCGTCAGCGACACACTGAGATCGATGTCGTACAGCATCGGTCCGGGCTCCTGCAGATATTCAAGCAACTCTACTTCGCGCGCCGGGGTATCAACGCGGAAGGGTTCCAGCGCCTCTTTGCACACAATCCAGGGGCTGATCGTGGTGGCTGTGGCCTTGGCCTGGAAGGGTCCGAGTGGCTGATACTCCCAGGCCTGAATGTCTCTGGCAGACCAGTCGTTCAACAATACATAACCAAAAATATTATCGTCGGCAGTCTGCACCGATATCAGCCCGCTGGAGGGTGTGCCGACGATGGCGCCCATTTCAAGTTCGATATCGAAACGACGCGACGGGGCGAATGTCGGCAGTGCATCGTCTGGCGCCTTAAGCTGACCACACGGGCGCACGATATCAGTTCCCGATACGACGACCGAAGAAGCACGGCCGTTATAACCAATGGGTATGTGCAACCAATTGGGGGGCAGCGCATTCTCGGCCCCGCGAAACATGGTGCCGACATTGGTCGCGTGGTGCCGGCCGGCGTAAAAGTCGGTATATTCGGCAACCTGAAACGGCAGGTGCAAAGTAGCACTGGCGATCGGCGACAACGCCTGACGACAGACCGATTGTTCATCACTATCGACAGCCAGCAATTGATTGAGACGGACGCGCAGTTGACGCCAGGTCGCTCTATCCGACGCCATCAGCGGATTCCAACTGGCCTGCTGCAACAAAGGGCTGCCCAATACTATTACCCCCTGCGTTTCCAGTTGGCAGACATCCAGTACCTGATCGCCAATCGCCACACCACACCGCGGCTCGCCTTCACCGACACTGAAAACACCATATGGCAGATTGTTCAGCGGAAACGGGCAGTCCGGATCGTTTGCACTGGTAAGCCAGCTTTGCTTCAGCATGTGTTAACTCTCGGCGTCAGGTTGCGCTTCGGGCCGGGCGTTGATAAACGCCGGTTGTTCAAGACAGCGCGTTTCAATATCGCACAAACGCGCGAAAGGGGTCAGATCCAGCGCCCATCGATGCGCATTGTAGCGTTGCGGGATCAGGCAGATATCAGCAAGCGTTGGCTGATCACCAAAACAGTAGTCGCCTGTTGGGTTGATCAGAGCATTGAACGCACTCAGGCCCTCGTGCATCCAGTGATGCATCCATTGTTTT
>CAZYDV010000505.1:0-3470 GCA_964646405.1 uncultured Granulosicoccaceae bacterium
GTGGTGCGGCCCATCAAAAGGCATCCCCTGCGGGCGAGTGCCCAAAGCTGCCATCGCTGCGTGGCGCTCACTCGCAATAGGAACAAGCCAGGCCGCTGGCAATAATCGAGTTGATTGGAAACGCATTACCCAAGACAGGGTGATTGAAACGTAAGCCTCTGCATGGCACTAAACGCTGATTTCGTCTTTCTCGTGCAATGACGAGTCAGCCGCTGCTGAAACAGATAAAATGATCGATGTATCTGCAGCAACCAGGTGGCTCCGTGCAAATCCACGATCTTTCCATGCCTCTCGATGGCGATCACATCCGCTGGCCGCTCAGTCGCGGTGTGCGTGGCAATTTTGAAGAAGGTAGTTTGTTTGAAGTGAGCTGGTTGCAGACCAGCTGCCACGGATTTACGCATCTGGATGCGCCGCGCCACATGGTGCCCGGTGGTGCGACCACAACCGACCTGACGCTGGATCGGGTGGTTGGCCCGGCGTCGATTATCGATATCAGTGACATCAAAGCTGAGCAGCCCGTCGAGCCATCGCTACTGCAAAGTCGCAGTTCGCATATTGTTGCCGATGAAATACTCGTGCTGCGCAGTTGCTGGGACGAACAGCGCGATTGGCACACGGAGGCTTTCTGGCGCGATGCCCCGTATCTGACTCGCGATGCCTGCGAGTGGCTGCTGGCACAAAAGCCCAGGGCCGTTGCCTTCGATTTTCCGCAGGACTGGACTATTCGCCTGCTGCTCGATGGCGAGGTCAGGCCCATTGTTGAGCACGTGTCTCACGATGTGTTATTAAGAAATGGGGTCACCCTGATCGAGTATCTAGTCGGCACCCGAGCCGTCACGCAATCGAAGGTGTTTCTTTCTGCCGCACCGTTAAAACTGATGGATGCCGATGGTGCGCCTGCACGAGTGTATGCGATAGAGGGGATACTCTGATTCGTTCCGTTTGTTCAGCGAGTGATCGACAGGCGTTAACAAAAAATCTTCGGGAACACAGTGGGAGACTTTCGATTGAAGGCGATACAGGTAGCGTCTTTTGGTGATGCGGATCAGTTACGTTTAAGCGATATACCCGAGCCCGGTCCAGAGGCGGCTCATGCGATAGTCGAGGTGCACTACGCGGGTGTCAACTTTATTGATGTCTATATGCGGGATGGCACTTATGCCAAGTCGGCCACTTACCAGACACCGCTGCCGATGACGCTTGGCATGGAGGGGGCCGGCGTGATTGTGCAGATAGACCCCGGCCATGAAATGAAAGCGGGTGATACGGTGGCCTGGTGTCTGGCGCGCGGCAGCTATGCGCAGCTTGCCAGCGTGCCGGTGGATAAACTGGTGCCCGTACCCGCCGATGTGCCGATGTCGATCGCCACGACACTGATGCTGCAGGGCAGCACCGCGCACTATCTGGCGCACTCTGCATTCACTTTACGGGAGGGACACAGTTGCCTGATTCATGCGGCGGCGGGTGGTGTGGGGCAGTTGCTGGTACAGCGGGCCAAAAGTGTCGGTGCGACGGTGATAGCCACTGTTGGCAGTGCCGCCAAGGCACAGACGGTCAACGCGCTGGGGGCCGATCACTGCATTTTGTACCGGGAGACTGACTTTGCCAGCCGCGTGCAGGAATTGACCCATGGCGAGGGCGTCGACGTGGTCTATGACTCGGTGGGTGCCGCCACTATTGATGGCAGCCTGCAAAGTCTGAAACGACGCGGTTACTGCATCAACTACGGTGCGAGCTCCGGACAGGCGCCACCGATCGCGCCATTGCAACTGGCGGAGGCCGGTTCGCTATTCCTGACCCGGCCGCATCTGGCCGATTACATTGCAACCGTTCAGGAGCGACGAAGTCGCAGTAGCGATTTGTTCGAGGCATGGCGCAGCGGTGCGCTGAAGGTGTCGGTCGATCGCGAGTATTCGCTTGGCGAGGCGGTCGATGCACATCGGCGGCTGGAATCACGTGCCAGCAGCGGCAAGCTGCTGTTGCGGTTGCGTTCCGGTTCGCGAGGCGGCAGTGCGGTCTGATACACTGCTCCGGACAGCCTTCCACGCAAACAGAGCGAATCACATGAGCATCAAACGAATTAAATCAGGCGAGCGTATGAGCCAGGCCGTGGTGCACGGCAACCTCGTCTATACCGCAGGGCAGGTGGCGCAGAACGCCGGTGGCGAGAGCGTTACTGAGCAGACCAAAGATATTCTCAATGCCATCGACGGTTTGCTTGCCGAAGCCGGCACCGACAAATCCAAACTGATCTCCGCCACCATCTGGCTGACGGATATCGGCACCTTTGCCGAAATGAACGCGGTCTGGGACGCCTGGGTATCGCCCGGCAATGCGCCGGCGCGCGCTTGTGTCGAGTCAAAGCTTGCCGCACCGCAGTTTACCGTTGAAATCGGCGTGACCGCCGCGATCGACTGAAGCCGACGGCTGCCCGTATGAACCCGACTGCCACGGCTGACGGCGAGTTTGTCGACTTGCCGTTCACCACCGACACGGCAGCGCTTGCCAGAGTAGGTCTGGTCGTGCTGGCATCCGACTACACGATCGAAAGCGAGTTTCGAGAAATTCTGCACGGCAGCGGACTTGAAACCTTTGCCTCCAGAATCGAGATGTCGACGACGGTGACGCCGGCGACACTGGCGGCAATGGAGCAGAAGATCGCTGCTGCCGCCAGTTTAATACTGCCCGACGACAGGGTGGATATGGTGGCGTATTGCTGTACCTCTGCATCGGTCGTGCTGGGTGAACAAACGGTGGCAGCGCAAGTGCAAAAGGGCAAGCCACAAGCGCGAGTCACCACGCCGATCACCGCAGCTTTTGCCGCGTTTGGCGCACTGGGTGCCAGGCGCATTGGCGTTCTGACCCCTTATCGCCGCGACGTCAACGAAAAGCTCAAGGCCTACATCGAAAATGCAGGCTTTGAGGTACCGCTGTTCGCCTCATTCAACGAAGAGAATGACCCGACCGTTGCCCGTATTGATCAGCGCAGCATCTCCGATGCGGTGGCGCTGATTGCAGAACGCGCCGATGTAGATATGATCTTTGTTTCGTGTACCAGTGTGCGCATGGCGGCAGCGGTTAGCGATATCGAAGCGCGTGTCGGCAAGCCTGTCACCTCGTCCAATCTCGCGATGGCCTGGCACGTTCAGCGATCGCTCGGCATTGAGCGCTCGCAACAGGAGTTTGGCAAGCTCTATCAGTTGCCGCTTAGCTAAGGCGCGCGATCGTCGCCTCGATGGCGGCAACCACAGCGGCAGACTTTGCGCTGTCTAATGCATCGGCGTGCGGCGGGCCGAAATCGCCGGCATCGTTGTCGAAATAGCGGCCGGACGCGGAGGCGAATTCCTCATCGGCTGACAAGCGCGCAAGAATGCTGGCGCCAATTCGGATGTCGCCGCCCTCCATGCCAAAGCCCTCTTTGACCATTTTCGAACCGAGCAGCGAGCCCGGATTGACCGCGATCACCA
>CAZYDV010000506.1:0-3469 GCA_964646405.1 uncultured Granulosicoccaceae bacterium
GATGTTGTCGCAGGGTGTGCCGATGTTGTTGGCCGGTGATGAAATGGGCCGCAGCCAGATGGGTAACAACAACGCCTATTGCCAGGACAACGAAATCAACTGGATCGATTGGTCACTGCTGGATCGAGAGGCCGACTTCTTCGCATTTGTGTGCGGCCTGATCCGTCTGCGGCGCAACGAGCCGCTGCTGCGACGCCGGCGATTCGTGCACGGCTCGGAGCGCTCGGCGGTGACCGACCTGCCGGAGATTCAATGGATCAACCCGCTCGGTAACGAAATGTCAGAACATCACTGGCGTGAGGCATTTGCACGGTGTGTTGGCCTGTTGCTTGCCGGTGATAACCGAAATCACAATCTGGCCGAGATCGAACCCGAGACCGATCGATGTTTGTTCATCGTGTTCAATGCCAGCCGCGATCCGGTCGAGTTTCGATTGCCCGACATACCTGGCGTCACCCAGTGGCGCCGACTACTGGACACCACCCTTGAGGCGACCGCTCAAGTGGCGAATCTGGACGATTCAACCATACAGATACCGGCCAGCTCGGTCAGCGCCTACGTCCCGTTCGACGGTTCGGATTGCGCACCGGTGGACGACAACTCATCACCCGCGAAAAGCGAGACAGCTCGAGAAACACACTGATGAAAGACTTGCAACCGTTACCGCCGCTGGGAATGGACAGTTCGGCGATTGACGAGGACTTCAGACGCCATCTGGGCCACACACTGGGCTGTGATGAAAAGGGGGCAGATGATCGCGAGAAGTACGAGGCGCTGGCGCTGGCGGTACGCGATCGGTTGATGGAGCGCTGGAAATCAACTCAGCAGGGCTATCGCAATGCCGGCTGCAAGCGCGCCTACTACCTCTCACTCGAATTTCTGATGGGTCGTGCACTCGGCAACGCCGTGCTCAACCTCGGCCTCGACAACGCTGTCAATATCGCACTCTACGAATATGGCATGAAGGCGGAAGAGCTGGCCGATGCCGAACACGATGCAGGCCTTGGCAACGGTGGTCTGGGACGACTGGCCGCCTGCTTTCTGGACAGTTGTGCCACCTTGCAAATGCCAGTCGTGGGCTATGGAATTCGCTACGAATACGGCATGTTCCGGCAGGAGATCCACGATGGTGCGCAGGTCGAAGAGCCGGATCACTGGCTGCGCGATGGCTACGTATGGGAAGTGGTGCGGCCTCAGGATACCCGCCGCGTTCAATTTGGCGGTCGAAGTGAATTCTACGTCGATGCACAGGGCGCCTCACGCGTGCGCTGGGTCGATACCGAAAACGTGCTGGCCGTTCCGCACGACACACCAGTGCCGGGTTACGAGAACGAGACGGTCAACACACTGCGGCTGTGGAAGGCCTCGGCCTCAGATGAATTCGAACTCGGTGAATTCAACGCCGGTCGCTACCCGGAATCGGTTGCCGCTAAAAACGAGGCAGAGCACATTTCGATGGTGCTGTATCCGAACGACAGCAGCGAAAACGGCAAAGAGTTGCGTCTGCGCCAGCAGTATTTTCTGGCTTCTGCCAGTTTGCAGGACGTGTTGGCACAATGGGTCGAAAGCAACGGCAATAACTTCGACAACTTCTCAACCAAAAACTGCTTTCAGCTCAACGATACACACCCCAGTGTCGCGGTGGCTGAGCTCATGCGTCTGCTGCTCGATGAATACGAGCTGAGCTGGAACAAGGCCTGGGAGATCACCTCCAGCACCATGGCCTATACCAATCACACGTTGTTGCCCGAAGCACTGGAAAGATGGCCGGTCAGCCTGTTTCGCAAGCTGCTGCCCCGGGTGGTAGATATCATTTTCGAAATCAACGCCCGCTTTTTGCAGCAGGTATCGCTCAAATGGCCCGGTGATATCGATCGCCAGCGGCAGATGTCAATTATTGAAGAGGGCGATGATCCGCAGGTGCGGATGGCCTATCTTGCAATCGCGGGCAGTTTCTCGGTCAACGGTGTCGCCGCGTTGCATACCGATCTGCTCAAGCAGGGTCTGTTTTCAGATTTCTGTGCACTGTGGCCCGATAAGTTTAACAACAAGACCAACGGCGTCACCCCGCGACGCTGGATGGCCGCGTGCAACCCCGAGTTGCGCGGCCTGCTGAACACGACTATCGGCGAGGACTGGGTGACAAGCCTCGACAAACTCGATCAGCTTGGCAGCCATGTTAACAATGAGTCCTTCCGGGCTGAGTGGCGGCAGGTTAAGTTCAGCAACAAACGGCGGCTGGCGGAATTCGTCAAACAGGAGGCCGATGTCGATTTCGATATCGAAAGCATGTTTGATGTGCAGGTCAAGCGTATTCACGAATACAAGCGTCAGTTGTTGAATCTGCTGCACGTAGTGCATTTGTACAATCGGATCAAGAAGGGCGATCTGGACAACTGGACGCCACGCAGCGTACTGATCGGCGGCAAGGCGGCACCTGGTTACTACATGGCCAAGCAGATCATCAAACTGATCAACAACGTCGCCAGAGTGGTCAACTCTGATCCTGACGTCGGCAACAAGCTGCGCCTGGCATTCATCCCGAACTACCGCGTCACTGCGATGGAAATTATCTGTCCTGGCACCGATTTGTCCGAGCAGATTTCAACCGCGGGCAAAGAGGCGTCCGGTACCGGCAACATGAAATTCATGATGAATGGGGCTGTCACCATCGGCACACTCGATGGCGCCAACATCGAGATTCGCGAAGAGGTGGGCGATGAAAACTTCTTCCTGTTCGGTCTGACAGCCGACGAGGTCGATGCACAACGGGCAAACTACAATCCGAATGCGATTATTGATGCTGACGAGGAATTTGCGCAGGTGATGGGCCTGATCGAAAGTGGCCACTTTAATCAGTTTGAGCCTGGTATTTTCGACGCCGTGTGCCACAGTATTCGAAACCCGCACGATCCGTGGATGGTTGCGGCGGATTTCCGCTCCTACGTCGATGCGCAGCAACAGGCGGCCGACGCCTATCGCGACATAGAGCGATGGACCACTATGAGCATTCTCAATAGCGCACGAAGCGGCAAGTTTTCATCAGATCGCACCATCGCCGACTACAATCGCGATATCTGGAAACTGCGCCAGTAATTGTCGTCATCTGAGCGGGCGCCAATCGGCGCCCGCTTATCACTATTCGAGAGTACCGATGCAGGAACTGACCAGCCGCCCGCAATGGGCTGCTTTGCGCGATCATTTCGATGCCACCCGCGATGTGCAGATGGCCGATCAATTCGCGGCCGACGCCGGACGATTTGAACGATTCTCGGTCGAAGCCTGTGGCATTTTGCTCGATTATTCCAAGAACCGCATTGACGAGCAGACCATGCGTTTGCTCGTCGATCTCGCGCAAGCAATCGATGTGGCGGCCGAGGCGCGTCGGATGTTCGATGGCGATAAAATAAACAATACCGAAGATCGTGCAGTGCTACACACCGCGCTGCGTCGACCGGCCGGCGACAAC
>CAZYDV010000507.1:0-3451 GCA_964646405.1 uncultured Granulosicoccaceae bacterium
CGTTACTGGCGGTCCACCCGCGACGGCCGGGCCCCTGAGTGAAGGCTACTACGCCTACCCCACCATTTTCGCCGACGCCAGTAACGATTGGCGCCTGGCACGCGAGGAGATATTCGGGCCGGTGCTGGTGGCGATCCGCTGGCGCGATGAGGCCGAGGTGATCCACATGGCCAATGACAGTCACTACGGGCTGGCGGCGTTTGTCTGGTCGCGCGATATCGGCCAGGCGCTGCGTACCGCCCACCAGGTTGAAGCTGGCTGGGTCCAGGTTAATCAGGGAATCGGGCAATTGCCCGGGCAATCCTACGGTGGCGTCAAGCAAAGCGGTATCGGCCGGGAGTATTCTCTGGAGAGTATGCTGGACAGTTTCACGCAGAAAAAAAGTGTCACCGTTAATCTGGATATTCCGCGACCCGCAGCCGACGGCACATGATGAGGCTAATCGACACCCATACGCATCTGTTTTCAGACCAGTTCGATAGCGACCGCCACGACGCAGTTCAGCGCGCTATCGATGCTGGTGTCGAGCGCATGTACCTGCCGAACATCAGCCGCGATACCACGGCCGCGATGAATGCGCTGGCCGATGCGTTTCCGCAACATTGCTTCCCGATGATGGGCCTGCATCCCTGCCACGTCGACGATAACCTCGAGGCTGAGCTTGCACACGTTGAGCAAGAGCTTGCGAGCGGTCGCTATACGGCCGTTGGCGAGACCGGCCTCGATTATCACTGGGACACGCACTTTGCCGAGCAGCAGAAACTGGCGTTGCAACAACAGATTGGATGGGCAAAAAGGTATCACCTGCCCATTGTCCTGCACACGCGTGAGTCGTTTGATGATACCTACCGGCTTATCGCCGAACAGAACGACGATACGCTAACCGGCGTGTTTCACTGCTTTAGCGGCAGCATCAATGAGGCCGAGAAAGTCGCCGCGCTGGGCGGTTTCTACATTGGCATAGGTGGCGTTGCGACGTTTGCAAAATCCAGTCATCCCGACGTATTGCCCAAAGTGCCAGCCGAGCTCATCGTACTGGAGACAGACGCGCCCTATCTCGCCCCCAAACCCCACCGTGGCAAGCGCAATGAGAGTGCCTATTTGCCGCGCATTGCCGAACGGGTGGCCCAGTTAAAAGGCATGGCGCCGGAAGATCTGGCGCAAATAACAACCGACAACGCACGACGGTTGTATCAGGCTGAGTAAGGAATGATTCAATCTTAAGGATTCGCTAAGCACACAGCCCTATCTTTGCACGTCAACAGAGCACAGGGAGAACGGCTGTGAGTGATAGCCTGAAGAAACTACTGATCTACTCAGCCGGACTCATGTTGCCCTCGACCGCATACTTTGCCAGCGTCTATTTTCAGGCGCCACCGAGTCCTACTCTCGCTATGCGGACTTCTACCGCGCAGACTCCTGGCTCGCGTTTTCTATACGGCGAACGGCAGCAACTAACGCAAACGAAAATTCCCGATCTACGCGGTTTTGGCTGATAATAGCCCGTCCGGTTCAGATTGTCTGGCCGCAACTGGCAACACGGAGCCAATATGAGCGTGGTGAGGGTACAGAGCGAGGATCTCGATGCGGCAGAAGTATCGTGGTTCGCACCATTATGCAGTGACGACTACCAGTATCTGGGGGTGCCGGAAGGTGCGTTGCGATCCAGTTGGGAAAACACTCGCGAGGTTGCGCTGACGGCTGATCGACTGGGGTTTCGCAATATCCTGTGCCCGTCGTCCTATCAGGTCGGGCAGGACACGCTGACGTTCGTCTCGGCGATGGGGCCGCAGCTCAAACAGATGAATATGCTCGCAGCCATCCGCTGTGGCGAACTGCAACCCATCATGCTCGCACGCACAGTGGCCACGCTCGACCACATCATGCAGGGCCGGCTCACACTGAACGTGATCTCGTCCAACTTCCCCGGTGAGGAATCATCGAGCCCGTATCGCTATCAACGCTCGCGCGAGGTAGTCGAGATTTTGCGCCAGGCGTGGACACAGGATGAAATCAACTACGATGGCGAAATCTACCAGTTCGCCAATATCAACACTGACCCGGCACGACCATACCAGCAAAACGGTGGCCCGCTGCTGTACTTCGGTGGCTACTCACCCGATGCGCTCGAGCTATGCGGACAGTTTTGCGACGTTTATCTGATGTGGCCTGAGAACGTCGACAATCTGGAGCAGCGAATGAAAGATGTGGCTGCGCGCGCACAAGCCCACGGGCGCGTGCTCGACTACGGCTTGCGGGTGCACATGATTGTGCGCGACACTGAACAGGAGGCGCGCGAATACGCCGACATGCTCGTCTCGAAACTTGAAGACGAACAAGGCAGCAGCATTCGCAACCGCGCGCTGGATGCCAAAAGCCTTGGCGTTTCACTGCAGGCCAATCAGCGCGAACAGGCCGATGATGACGGTTTTTCTGAACCCGGCCTTTGGACCGGCATAGGTCGAGCGCGTTCGGGTTGCGGTGCCGCGTTGGTGGGAAGCGTCGATCAAGTGATGAGCAAGATCGAGCACTATCAGAAAATGGGCATTCGCTCCTTTATTTTCTCAGGTTACCCACACGTGCAGGAATGCGAAATTTTCGGCAACAAAGTACTGCCACAACTGAAAACCTGTTCGCTGCCCGAAGCGTATGGCCGCATCCCGTCATCAACCCCGGCCACACCGCTGGGCAATGGAGTCAGAGTCTGATGCAAACCGTCGAACTGCATACCTCAATGCCGGCGTTGAGTCGGCTGATCTATGGCGTCTGGCGCCTGGCCGACGACTCAAACACCTCAACCTCCCATGTCCGCGCCAAAATTGATGCCTGTCTGGCACAGGGCATCACAAGCTTCGATCACGCCGACTTGTACGGCGTGCATCAGTGTGAGGAGCTCTTCGGCAAGGCACTAGCAGAAGATCCAGCGCTGCGCGATCAAATGCAATTGATCAGCAAATGCGATATCGCCATACCCTGCGAGCGCTATCCCGACAGACGCGTCAAGTACTATGACACCAGCCCGGCGTATATGCGCCAGTCCGTCGACAACAGTCTGCGTTTCTTGCACACCGATTATCTGGATCTTCTACTGATCCATCGACCCGACCCGTTTATGGATACCGATGCCACGGGAGCAGCACTGGATCAATTGATCAACGACGGAAAAATTCGCGCCGCGGGTGTATCCAATTTCACCACCGCCGACTGGGAATTGCTGCAGAGCCGCATGCAACACCCACTGGTGACGAATCAGATCGAGATCAACCTGTTCGAGCGCTCAGCATTCACCGACGGGCGACTGGCGCACCTGCAGCAACATCGCATTCGCCCCATGGCCTGGTCGCCACTGGCGGGCGGACAACTGTTTGGCGACAGCGACGCAGCACGCCGCGTCATACCCGTGCTGACGCGAATCGCAAACGAACAGAGCACATCCGTTGATCAAGTAGCC
>CAZYDV010000508.1:0-3448 GCA_964646405.1 uncultured Granulosicoccaceae bacterium
ACCCATGACAGGTGGCATCAATACGCCGCCGGTTGATGCACAAGCCTCGACTCCACCGGCGTAGGCGGGTCGAAAACCGACTTTTTTCATCGCCGGAATCGACATCACGCCAGTGGTCAGCACGTTAGTAATAACGCTGCCACTCATCGACCCCATCAGGCCGGATGAAAAAATGGCGACTTTAGCCGGCCCACCGCGACGCTTGCCCAGTAGCGCAAAGGCGAGGTTCAGAAAAAATGCGCCACCACCGGTGTACTGCAACGCCACGCCAAACACCAGAAAGCCGACCACCAGATTGGCAAACGCTGTCATTGGAATGCCCAGCATGCTCTCGGTGCCGAACATGTGAAAGCCAGCCGTGACTTTTGCCTCGATGTTTTCACCCTCGAGAAAACCGGGTGCGAAACTTGAGAAAATCGGATAGACAGAGACGATTAAACAGATGATGAAAATGGCGTTGCCACCGGCGCGCCGAGTTGCCTCCAGCACCAGTGCCCACAGCACAAATGCCATCCAGTTGGCGTGTTCGGGCGCATCGTACTCCCAGCCGATATCGAGAATCTCGTTACCCTTGAGGGCAAAGTAGGCGCAGATGCAAAAAGCCAATATGGCCAGCAGCACGTCGTACCAGGGTACGCGAGTCAGTGTGCTTTTCGACAATGGATAGATAATAAATGCCAGCGGTAACAGCAGTGCCAGCATCAGATAGAAATATTCGGTCTCCAATGGCACGTAAGTACCAAAGGTGTTGCCGAGACCAAAAATGATATACACCGAGGCGAACACTGATCCAAGTGCCGCCACCCCCAGCCAAACTTTCCACGGTCCCGACAGCACCCGATAGCGCGTTTGCATATCGGCGCTGGTGTCGTCCGCTGAGTGATCGGTTTCGCTCATGCCAATCTGCCGTGGGTCGAGGGATGCCCGATTGCCGGGGTCAACGACCGCCGGCAATCAAACCGCAACTACTGCACTAAAAACGCAATTACACGCGAGCTACCACTCGCGATAAGGCACGTCCATGCCAGCCGCATCCAGTGCATCGGCGCGGGCTTTCTGCCAGCTCGCAGCGAAGGCATCATCATCCATATCAGTATCCATCGACTCCCAGGCCGCGGCCAGAATGTCCTGACGCTTCATCAGGTTGGCATTGTGTGCCTCGTGTTCGTCAGTCCAGACACCGGCTTCCTTGAAGAATTTAATCGAACCCGGGTGGTAGGGGAAGACAAAAGTCAGCGGCTGTCGATCGACCTGATAGCCGAGCATCGACGGACCACTGTCCTTGATCTGCTCGTAGTTACCGAGCGTAGCCTTAGTCAGTCCGTAAGCGGTGTCATCATCAAGATCAGTGGTCGACACAAACATCGGGTAGGGATAGTTGTTTCCTTCGTATGGCACCTCGCCAGAGGTGTTCTGCTCGGCGTTGACTGCGGCAGAGATCATGGTAGGCGTCCACAGCGGGGCTACCGCCTGGGCGCGCGCCCAGCCTTCTTTGTCGTCGTGCGGCAGATTCATCCAGAAGATCCCGCGCGGCGAGGCGGCCAGCTTATTGTAGGCGCTGGACATGGTGCTACCCCAGGTAGCGTCCGCCTGACCGTTTACCACGGCCTCTGCAGACTGTTTCCAACCCGGCACAACCACCTTTTCGACGTCATCCCAGGTCAGCCCGCCAAAAGCCAGCATGGCAGTGGCATTGAGGTTCAATGCCGGCGCACCTTTCACCCACGTGACGCGCTTGCCCTTTAGATCGGCTACCGACTTGACACCCGAATCCATCGTGGTGACGAGAGTCTGGCCATTGGCGCCGAGGTTGTTGAACAGGTTATACATGCGCATCGGCCCCCACTTTTTGGTGCCGAACATCATGGTGCCTTCCTGAGCGAATAACGCCGCCGCACCGCAGGCGCAGATGCTTGACTTGCCTTCGCGCAGCGGCACCATGCGGGAGACGTCATTTTTGCCGGGTATGATTCGAAGAGAGGTGCCGTAGTTTTCGGTCAGCATCTGACCGATGCCTACTGACTGAGCGTAGCCGGATGACGTGGTGCCGTAGGCCGTCCAGGAGATATTCTTCGGCAGCTTGATGTCTTCTGCCGAAGCCGACATTGACACCGCAAACAGCGCCACACCAGCCGTCACCACTAAGCGATTGAGTGATTTCATGGGTTCCTCCGATTGTTATGCACAATCTAGTATGCCACAGCTTTAGCCTGTGGCTACCGCTGGTATCACACTACACTCGCGCGCAACCGCATTACAGGAACTCGCCAACTCAGTCAAGAGCGACTCAGCTAGCGGGACGCCTGCGGCTCCCTGACCAGCCGAAAACCGATGAGAATGTGCTTGATCGCTTTGGGTCGTGAGTGGCGAGCCGCCGGACGGCAAACCCCGCAGCCGCTGTCGTCCCATGATCCACCCTTGACCCAGGCGCTCGCGTGCGCCGGATCGGTGCCAATCCACTCGAACACCTGTCCCGCTGCGTCGAGCATGCCATGCGGGCTGGCACCAGCCGGGTAGCTTGCGACCGGCACTGTATCGAACGGACCGGCGTCGTGGCTGTTGAGTCGAGTCGAGTCGAAAACATCGCCCCACGGGAACCGCTGGCCGCTGTCGCCTCTGGCTGCCCGCTCCCATTCATCAAGCGTTGGCAAACGCCATCGATCACCGGTTTGCTGTGACAGCCAGTCGGCGTAGGCCACCGCATCAGCGTAGCTGACCAGCACGACCGGATGCGCTTGCCTGCCCGCAGGCGGCCGGGTGCCCGCCCAGGCATGGCGCGCAGTGCGACTGAATGGATGCACCAGTTGATATCCCTGCCAGGTTGCGCGGTCGACGCCCGGCGGCCGATGCCCGGTCTGCGCCACAAAGTCACGGTACTGCGCGTTGGTTATGGGTGCCTGACTGATCTGGTAGGTGCCGGTGGTGGCGCGCTGCCGCGGCGGCTCTTGCTCATACCATTTCTGTTCGCGCGTGCGTTGATGCTGGTAGGCCAACTCATCGAGCAAATAGGCCGCTTCTCGTTCAGCGCGATCCGAGCCTTTTATAAAGTCACCCGCCGCAATCGATACGGTAGCTGGTATCCAGGACTTTGCCCCGACGAGTTCCGCCGCCGTTGCGGCGGCGGGTCCGGAGGGCTCTGCGACTTGCGCAGTTGAACAGGCAGAAATGCAAAACATAAGCACAGCAATCAGGCAGCCAGCCAACCGGTTACCCGGTAATCGTGACTGCCTGACGCTGCGTTCCGGACACAAGCTTGACGAGTTTCCTGAAACCACCCGCCTGTCAGCCTGTTAGTTGGTGACTTTTTTCTTCTTTTTGGCAGCGCAGGGGTTGCAAGGATTACAGGCTTTCGCTGCACAAGGGTTGCAAGCTTTTGCTGCGCACGGATTGCAGGCTTTCGCTGCACAAGGATTGCACGCCTTCGCTGCACAAGGATTGCACGCTTTCG
>CAZYDV010000509.1:0-3443 GCA_964646405.1 uncultured Granulosicoccaceae bacterium
TGAGCCTGAGCCACAACCCGAGCCTGAGCCTGAGCCACAACCCGAGCCTGAGCCTGAGCCACAACCCGAGCCTGAGCCTACCCCAGCGCCAGCGCCCACACCACCACCGGTTCTGACGCCACCTCAAGCCCCTATCTAGTCGGGAACGAAATAGCTGCAACCGCCCGGAGGTGGACGAAATTGAAATCGTCCGCCTCCACTTGAGCGCGCGGTAACCAATCGCTTCACATCAACTGTTGGCGATAGCAATCGCCGGCAACCGTTGCTTTGCTTGCACTATTGATAATCATGTGAACCACATTAGCCGCCTTGTGTGCGACACTCTCACAATCGAAAGTACGTGATACCCCTTATGCGTCACCTCCTAACCATCATTAGATCCGTGCCCCTGATTGCCCTGTCCCTGTCGGGCGTGGGGCAGTCGTGGGCACAGGTGCCCGAATTTACCGATATCATCCTGATTACGGGGCAGTCGAATGTGCGCGCCTCCGGCACGCAATACGACAGCACCATCGACACGCCCCATCCTCAGGTATACGCCTTTACCAGCAGCGGCATCTGGGAACAGGCCGATTTGCATCAGGCCTGGGATATCAACAACTGGCAGCCTGGCAACGGCGCGCTGACCCATGCCGACCGCTCGCCGTACAACAACTTCGCACTGCACCTGGGCAAGGCGATCGTTGCAAAAGATCCAAGCCGCGTCGTCGGCTTCGTGATGGCCAGTGCGCCGGGTCGCGGCATTGGTCACTGGGACCCTGACTACGTAGCCCCCATCCCGGAAGACTCTGAGGACTCGGACGAGCCCCACGATGCCAACGCGCCAAACTTCTACGAGCAAGTGATGAACAAGGTGGCGCTGGCCTTGGCAGCACAAACCTCGAAAACCACCATCGATGCGGTTATCTGGCACCAAGGCGAGACAGACTGGCTGATCGAGGGCACCTCCGATCCGGAGGCAACTCAGACCGAGAAAGAGCACAAGCCGTACTACAAAGAAAAGCTTGAAGCACTGATCGATAATTTTCGAAGCTCACCGGACATCGCCGGCGACGCCATTTTCATCTGTGGAGAGACTGCCGCGGCGCCGGTCAATGCACGGTTAATGGCGTTGAATTACGACCCTGACTTCAACACATCCTGTGTGCCCGCATCCGACCTCGGCACCAAAGATGGCACGCACTTTAACGCCGATGGACTGCGGGGTATCGGCCTGCGTTACGGAAATCGCTATGCCGATATGGTCAATGCCACCCCGTACCCGGCCAAGTTGCTGCGCGACAACACCTGGGAACAGATTGGCCTACCCGCTGACGCACCCGATCTCACCGTTGGCGAACTATTCAAAGAGCAAATGCCGATCGACCGTTACACCAGCGACTGGACTTTGTTTCAGTACGATTCAATGCTCAATCGCTATCGCAGCGTTCCAATAGATGAACCCTTACAACATGGCGTTGGCTACTGGATTTTGCAAAAAACCGGCGAAGATCGCACCATCCACATGCCCTATGTGGCAAGCGATACGCCGGTCCAGACTTCTGCCGCCTGCGCCAGTGCCAGCGGCTGCTTTGCAACACCGGTCATTGGCGTGCAATCCCCCACCTGGAACATGCTGGCGTACCCCTTCGCCCAGCCCGGTATCGCTGGCACCAGCAGACTGATTCTCAGTGACGGCGTCTGCGCAGCTGGTTGTACGATCGAACAAGCCGATGAGCTGAACCTGATCCAGCACACACTGTGGTCATATCAGAGTGAGCAGAATCAGTATGTACCGATCACCGCAGGTGACCGCTGGCAGCCGTGGTCTGGTTTCTGGATGGCCGCCTACGGCGCGCTTGGCGCAGAGAACAGTGCACTGCTGACGACCCAACCGTGATATCAACCGTGGCATCGTCATTAAGTTAAGCAGTTGTTACTCACGGTGCAGGTTCTTACACAGATACCGCCATCGACATCTGATAAGGTGTGCCGTCACAGTGTTAGATAAACGGCAAACCCGTTTGTCCATCAGCTAATCAGTCATCAGGGAACAGGAGCAGATATGCGCGCTGTCAGTGCAGGTTTGATTGCCGTGGTTGCAATCGCCGCGGTCGCCGTCTGGAGCACCAGACAATCCAGTGACGATAGTCAGGCAAACTCGGGTGCCTCGCCACAAAATACTGCCGCGACGGTGGCAGGCGAAAGCGCTGCCACAGGAACCAACTCCGGCATCGATACACCAGCCAGCCAATCGGTCGAAACAACACGCGTCGACGAGCAGACAGACGCGGTGTCGACTGCAGAGCAGTCAGATCGCGCCGATCCGTTTCGCGTGGTAGAAGATACCGAAGTCGACACCCCGATTGTCGACGATGTCGTTGAACCGCAAGTCCAGCCGACTCAGCAGCTTGTCGAAACCACCGTTGATGAAGCCGGCACCGAGCGCCAGATCGTTAATATTCCCGCCGGTGGTTATCCGGTCGAGGATGCGATGAAATACTATGTTCCCAAACATCTGCGAGGTCCGGGCAATCTCGGTGGCCCACCACCCCCGGCATTCATGGTGCCGGAAGACGAGAACGGTGTACGCAGCGTAGAATCAATGCTGCCGCCGGCACCCGGCCAGTAGTCACATCAATCGCGGTGACGCCGATGCAACGGCTTTCAACCTTGCATCGGTGACTTGGCCACAAGGGTCTGCAAACCCGCAAGTTGACATTCCCCGCCAGCCTGCGGCACCCGCCATTCATCAGGCCTGTGGATTGACCTCGCCCGATGCCTCATCGTGGCCCTCGCACAACCGCTCTGACACCGCCAGCACCGCCGCCTGCACGCGCGACTGCACCGAGAGCTTTTTCATCACAGCACGTACATGTAGTTTGACCGTGCCATCGGTGATGCCCAGATCGCGTGCGATATCCTTGTTGCTCTGACCTTTGGCGATATGGCAAAGGATGTCCATTTCGCGCGGCGTCAGACAATAGGCATTGACTGATTTGCGCGGCGACGGCGATTGTTCGCGCCCTATCGCCGCTCGCGCCAGCAAACCCGTCAGATCCGGCGCCACCACCGTCTCGCCGGCGTGTGCCTTCTGCAACAACACGACAAAATCGTCGGGTTCCATGTCCTTGAGTAGATAGCCGTTGGCCCCCAGTCGCAGCGCCTCGAGCAAATCGCCCTCTTCGATGCTGGTCGTGAGGATGACAATGCACTGTTCAGGCATCCGCTCGCGCAGTGCGCGCAAGACATCCAGACCACTCATCTCACTCATCCGAAGATCCAGCAGCACTACATCCGGGCGCTCACGCGCCACCAGTGCAAAGGCTTCGCGCGGCTGTCCGGTCATACCGGCCACCGTCAGCCCCCGGCGCGTCAGTAACTCGTGCAATCCGGTGCGAAACAACGTGTGGTCATCGATGATGACTGTAGACACGGCGGTCATAGGTCAGTCTCTGGCTTTG
>CAZYDV010000510.1:0-3442 GCA_964646405.1 uncultured Granulosicoccaceae bacterium
GTGCAGATGCCACGGTTCTGCCGGTGCCGATGATGAACATCATCAACGGTGGTGCGCACGCCGATAACAGCGTCGATTTACAGGAATTCATGATCATGCCGGTCGGCGCACCGTCGTTTTCCGAAGCGCTGCGCTACGGTGCTGAGATCTTTCATACTCTGAAAAAGGTTCTCGCTTCCAAAGGACTCAACACTGCGGTTGGCGATGAGGGTGGCTTTGCACCGGATTTGCCGTCTAACGAGTCGGCGATCAGCGTGATTCTGGAAGCCATAGAAATGGCGGGTTACAGCGCGGGCAGCGATGTTTTTCTGGCGTTGGATGCGGCCAGTTCCGAGTTCTACGAGAACGGTCAGTACGTGTTGGCATCGGAAAATCGCAGCTTCGACAGCGCTGGCTTCAGTGACTATCTGGCCGATTGGGTCGATCGTTATCCAATTGTCTCGATCGAAGACGGCATGGATGAAAACGACTGGGACGGCTGGAAGCAATTGACCGACAAGGTCGGCTCGAAGGTGCAGCTCGTTGGCGATGATCTGTTTGTCACCAATCCAGCCATTCTCGCTGAGGGCATCGAAAAATCGATCGCCAACTCTGTGCTGATCAAGGTCAACCAGATTGGCACCCTGACCGAGACCCTGCAAACCATCGAGATGGCACACAAGGCGGGCTACACCACCGTGACTTCGCATCGCTCCGGCGAGACCGAAGACACCACGATCGCAGATCTTTCCGTCGCGACGCGTGCAGGACAGATAAAAACCGGATCGATGTCCAGATCCGATAGAATTGCCAAATACAATCAGCTGCTCAGAATCGAGCAGCATCTGGGTGACCGGGCAGTCTATGCCGGGCGCAATGCCTTCCGGCACGGCGTCTGAGCGGGTTTGCAGGCTGTGCGGTTTCCAGCCGGCGTTTGTTGGGCCATCGGTTGACGGCAGGCGCGCCGGCAATGTGCGGACGGGTTATTGAAGAAACTGATTTTCCTGCTCTTGATCATGCTGTTGGCGTTGCAGTGGCGCTGGTGGTTTGGCGATGGCGGCATACACGAAGTCCGTCGTTATCAGCGTGAAGTCGAGCGCCTGGCCATTGAGTTGGAAGAGCAAACCGATATCAATCGGGCGCTGGCGGCCGAGGTGCGCGACTTGAAAGAAGGTTTGGGTGAGATCGAGGCGCGCGCGCGCGCCGAGCTTGGCATGATTCGAAAAGACGAGACGTTCTATCAGTTCGTCGGTGATCAGGAGACGGGCGGCGAGGAAGCATCGCAGCCGGCATCCGAATCAACCGCAACACCGCCGGCTGGAGCGCGCGTGGGTGGCTAACAACGACGGCTCCGGTGCACGTCCGGTCTATGCCATTGTGCCTGCCGCCGGGCAGGGTGCCCGGATGCAGGAGCAGATTCCCAAACAGTATCTGCCACTGCGCGGCAAGCCGGTGATCGAGCGCACGCTGCGGCGCTTGCTGCGCGTACCGGGCGTCGCGTCGATCGTGGTGGTGCTGGCGGCAGACGATGAGCACTTCCAGTCGGTGCCAGTCAGTTCGCATCGCAAGGTCGTCACGGCACTCGGTGGGCAGACGCGGGCCGCCTCGGTACAGACCGGGCTGGATAAGCTTGCTACCATGGCACCGGCCAATGCGCTGGTGCTGGTTCACGATGCCGCGCGGCCCTGCATTCGGGTTGGCGACGTAGTGCGCCTGATCGAACAGACAGCGGCGTCCAGAGATGGCGGACTGCTCGCGATTCCGGTGGCCGATACGCTCAAGCGTGGGGATGGTGCCGATCGCGTCGAGTCGACGATCGAGCGCAGTGGCGTCTGGCGCGCCGCGACGCCACAGTTGTTCCGGGCGGATCTGCTGACAAAGGCACTGTCCGATGCGGCCGCCGCCGGACACGTGGCGACCGATGAGGCATTCGCAATGGAGTGTGCCGGCTTTCGTCCCCACCTGGTGGGCTGTCATCGCGACAACATCAAGATCACCACGCCAGGTGATCTGGAACTCGCAGGTGCCTATCTGGAGTTGCAAAAGCGACTCAAGTGATCCGCTGCAATAGCGATCTAACTCGGACAATGTATGACATTGACGATGTCTCGCTTGACCCTGGTCCGGCTGCCTGCACGCCGCCGCGATCTCGCGCCCCTCTGTCCAATATAGTCGTGATATCCGCTGCAGAACCTATGGCCTGCGCGGTATTCTGGCGCTTCACGAATCGTTCGGGTTAACACCATGAGAATTGGCCACGGTTACGATGTTCACGCATTTTGCGATGGCGACCGTATTCGCCTGTGCGGGGTCAGCATAGATCACAACCGTGGATTCAAGGCGCACAGCGATGGTGATGTCGCGTTGCACGCGCTTTGTGATGCGCTGCTTGGCGCCGCAGCACTGGGCGACATCGGGCGGCATTTCCCCGATACCGATGCGGCCTACCGCGGCATCGACAGTCGCATTCTGTTGCGCGAGGTGACCTTGTTGCTGCAACGTCAGGGTTATGTCTGCAACAATGCTGATATCACTATTGTTGCGCAGGCGCCGAAGCTCGCGCCACACATCGGCGCCATGTGTGCGGCAGTGGCAGAGGATCTGGCGATCGATGTCGGTCGCGTCAATGTCAAGGCCACCACCAGTGAATGGCTTGGGTTTACCGGGCGTGAGGAGGGCATTGCGGCGCACGCTGCCGTCACTATTGTCGAGCAGTGAACCCGTGCCGACTAATACCGTACGCTGAGTGTGGTTTTATACAGGCAAAAAAAACCCCGCTGGCGCGGGGTTTTTCTTTGTGGCGTTGGGCGTATCAGCCGCCAAACATTGAGGTCAGCTTTTCCATCATCGGGCCGACCACAGGCTCGAGCACACCTTTGATGCCATCGTCGCCCATCAGCTTGTCGGTCACTTCGGTCAAAGCGCCAAGCCCCTGTGTACCGGCGCTTGCTATCGCTTCTTTGGCGTCGTCGCCAGCACCTTCAACCAGCGTGCCGATTCCATCGAGTGCTGTGCCAGCCTCGGTCAGTGCCGGCAGTGCTGCTTTGGCGCTGTCGACATCGGTTATGCCGCTCAGCGTCTCGGTTGTTGAGCTGAAGAAGCTGCCAACCTGACTGGCAACATCGCCACCGGCACCCGCGACCGCCTGAGTGGCGGTAGTGGCGGCCGAGTCGACTGCATCTGCCTTGCCAGCGACGAACTTCTGGTACAGATACCAGGCAGCAATCGCCAGCAGAACCAGTAGCAGGATTTTCCACAGCATGCTGCCACCGTTGCTCTCGCGAGGCTGGGCCGGCGGCGGCGTGCCAGGAACGGCTTCACGAGCACCACTGCGAGCGCGATCACCGCGTGCAGCGACGTCGTCGACCGCGCCACCGACGACATTGCCGGCCTTATCGCCCCCGCGCTCAGCTCGGCTCGCGGCACCTGCCGCGACCGCGCCAGCAGCAGCGACGGCACCTGC
>CAZYDV010000511.1:0-3426 GCA_964646405.1 uncultured Granulosicoccaceae bacterium
GTCGCCGGTGATCTGGCGGTTGAAGGTGAGCAGGCCAAGGTCGGTATAGGCGCGTGCGGTGCGAGTGTGATAGTTACCGGTGGCAATGTGGCCGTAGCGAACGAGCTTGCCGGCTTCACGGCGCACAATCAGTATCAATTTGCTATGCGTCTTGAAACCCACCACGCCATAGACCACCTGCACACCTTCCTGCTGCAAACGCGTGGATAATTCTATGTTGGCCTCTTCGTCGAAACGCGCACGCAATTCGATCACCACGGTGACATCCTTGCCGTTGGCAGCCGCCTCGATCAGTGCATCGACATAGACCGATTCAGTGCCCGTGCGATACAGCGTCTGCTTGATGGCCAGCACGTCGTCATCGCGCGCGGCGGCACGCAACAGGTTGACCACCGGCCCGCTGCTCTCATACGGATAGTGCAGCAGTTGGTCGCGGCGCCGAATGGCGGCGAACAGATCATCACCAGCCCGCAGGCCACTGGGAGTGCGAGAAATGAAGTGACTGAATTTCAACTCTGGCCGGTCGATTAGATCCGGCAGGCTTTGCAGCCGATTGAGATTGACCGGGCCGTTGCACAGATACAGATCGCGGCTGCCCAGTTCGAATTCGTGCAACAGGAAATCGACGATATCCGCCGGACAGTCGTTGCCAACCTCCAGCCGCACGGCCTGGCCAAAATTGCGACCACCCAGCTCGTCCTGCAGGGCCAGCCGCAGATCAGAGGCCTCGTCATCATCGAGAAAGAGATCACTGTTGCGGGTGACGCGAAACTGGTAGACGCCGGTAGTTTTAAGCCCGGGAAAAAGTCTGCCCATATTGTGCTGGATCATGGTCGACAACAACACAAATACGTTGTCGTAGCCCGGCTCTTCAATCGGTACGGGTATGATCCGGTGTAATGATCGCGGCGCCCGCACCACCGCAAGGCTGGTGTCGCGGCCAAACGCGTCTTTGCCCTCCAGGCTGACGACAAAGTTCAGGCTCTTGTTGGTCAGCAATGGAAACGGATGGGCCGGGTCAAGACCCTGAGGGCTTAGAATCGGTAGCATCTCGTCGTCGAAAAAATCCCGCGCCCACTGCGCCGCGCGATCGCTCCAGAGCTCGGGTGACAGAAAACAGATTCTGTTCGCCTCGAGCGCCGGCAACAGCTCCTGGTTGAGCAATTTGTACTGTTGTTTGACCTGCTGCTGGACTTTGACCCCTATGCGTTCCAGTTGCTCGGCAGGGCCCAGCCTGTCCGGGCCGGTTGGCCCGCCGTCGTTGCGCAACCGCTGTTGCAGACCAGCTACGCGAATCTCGAAAAACTCATCCAGGTTGTTGCTACAGATGCACAGGTAGCGCAGCCGCTCGAGCAGCGGAATGTCCGGATCGTGCGCCAGCGCCAGCACGCGCGAATTGAACTCGATGAAGCTCGTTTCGCGATTATTGAAATATTCAGGGGCAGACAGGTCTGGCCGATTGTGCGCGGCATCGCTATCGTGGCCTGTGGCACTGACAGGCAAAAGCGGCAACCGATCAGCCATGGTGTGCGTCTACGTGAATTTGCAATTGCGGGAAAAAGTCGCGAAACAGATCGCGCAGGCGTTCCTCGTGCTGCCACAGATGGGCGGGTGCGGTGGCCAGCGGCGCCATGCGCGGACTCCGTGTGGCGATTCGCTCCAGAGTCACGTCGATCTGGCTGCGATTGACGTTGCCAGCCAACAACGAGTCGCGTTGCATAAACGCGGCAAAGCGACGCAGGGGGTCCGGCAATACGTCGCGGTGTTTGATCAAGGCGGCGTCAACCTGTTGTGCGTATTCGACGAGGTTTACCTCGCAATAGTCGTCCCAGTCCAGCGCCAGAAAATGGTCGTAGACCACATCCACGACAATACCGGCATAGCGTCGCAGCGGCGGCTCGAACAGTTCGCGCGCCTGGCGACTCAATTCGTGCCGATCGGTGTAGGAATCGATCGCACGATGGGCACGGATGGCCGCAGCGATCGATGCCGGGTAGTGATCCAGTTGCGAACCGCGAACGAAATCGCCCAGCAGTTGTCCCGCAATACGGGCAGAATCCCCTCTGGCAAAATAGACGTGGGCTAGAAAGTTCACTCCGCTATCATAGAACACCCTGGCTCCGATGACCGTCTTTCCGCCAGCCCGTCCACCACAGCAACGCGCGAGCGCAACCGTAAGAGACTAAGGACCTGGTATCCATGAATGATCAGCAACTGGATCGCTACAGCCGTCACATCAACCTGGCAGAAATCGGTTTGGATGGCCAGCAGAAACTGGTCGATAGCACGGCGCTGATCGTTGGCATGGGCGGGCTCGGCAGCCCGGTGGCGATGTATCTGGCCGCCGCCGGCATCGGCAAGCTGGTGCTGGCTGACTTCGATATCGTTGAGCTTTCCAACCTGCAGCGCCAGATCGCGCACACCAGCGATCGGATCGGCGAGCTCAAAACCCACTCTGCACGCAGCACATGTCAGGCGCTGAACCCGGAAATCGAGGTCGAGACCATCGACGCCGTGCTCGACGAGGATCGCCTGCAAGAGGCGGTCGCATCAGCCGATGTGGTGCTAGAAGGCAGCGACAATTTTCCGACGCGTTTCGCCGTCAACGAGGCTTGCGTCAAATACGGCGTACCGCTGGTGTCGGGCGCGGCGATACGCTTCGATGGCCAGGTGTCGGTCTTTGCCGGTCACAAGGACGATGCCCCCTGCTATCGCTGCCTTTACAGCGGCGACTCGGAAGCTGCAGAAACCTGCGCCATGACCGGCGTGCTGTCGCCTGTCGTCGGCATTATCGGCACGGTGCAGGCCGCCGAGGCGATCAAAGTGCTGGCGGGCTTTGGCAAAACGCTCGAGGGCCGGCTGCTGCTGCTGGACGGATTATCGATGGAGTGGCGCGAAATCGGTTTGCGCAAGAGCCCCAAGTGCCCGGTGTGCTCGTCGGCTGCGCGCTGATCGGGTTCAGTGCAGGGTAGTCGAACCCGGCGCGGCGCTGTCGCGAAAGATCGCCTCGACGTCTACTTCATCGAACACATTGCGCGAGTTGCAGAATTCGCAGATGATCTCGATGCTGCCCTGCTCGGCGAGAATACTGTCCGCCTCGGCACGCCCCAGGCCTAAGATCAACGCCGCGGTGCGCTCGCGCGAGCAGCCACACTCAAAACGCAGCGGCTCGGCATCGAACAGCCGCGCCTGATCCTGATGGAACAAACGCCGCAGCAGGGTTTCGGTCGGGGTTTCAAAAAGCTCGCGAGGCTCGACTGTGTCAACCAGATGCGCCACTCGATCCCAGTCATCGCCAGCGGGGTCCGCATCGGGCAGCGCCTGCACCAGAATCCCCGCCGCCTGTTCACCATCGCACATCAGCCAGAGCCGGGTTTGCAATTGCTCGGAGTTCTGAAAATAATGCGCCAGTGCATCCTGTAACTG
>CAZYDV010000512.1:0-3424 GCA_964646405.1 uncultured Granulosicoccaceae bacterium
CTGGCAGGGCGTCGCGCTCGCCGGCTTCAATCTCGCGCAACTGGCTTGTCAGGCGGCGCAGCGGACGCAATCCCCAGGCGAGTATCAGCGTCATCAACATCAGCATCAGGCCGCCCATACTCAGCATCGCCAGCCAGATATTGCGATTAAACTGATCGCGCCGCTGAATGAACTCTGCGCTGCTACTGGCAATCACGTACTGATAGGGCATCGCCGGGCCATCGTTCATCTGCCACTCGACGGCAAATCGGACGACAAACAGCGGTCCCAGTTGTGTGGACACCTCGCTGCTGAACCGCCATTCGCCAATCGCGCCCTCCGGGTCGTTTGGCAGCGCTGCCGCAAGCGATGGCGTCGACCAGGACTGTTCGGCATCACTATCGCGGATCTCGGCGTATTCGCCCGACAGCGGCTGCGCCATCAAGGGGTTGGGCAGATCTTCGATCGCCACGTTTACCGTGCCGTCGATATCGATGTCCACCGCGCCCAGCAGGGCGTACATCTGACCCTGCAGGCGTGCGAACTGAGCCTGTTCAGAGCGAATGTCGACCGCGCTCTGAATGGTGTAGATCGTAATGGTGATGAACAGCGCGAGTACAATTGAAGCTGCCAGCAGCAGCCGTACTGCGATGGAGTTCATGCAGGGTCTGTTGCCGCTCGCTCGAGGGCGAAACGATAGCCTCGTCCACGCAGGGTCTCGATCGGGTTGAGGGTGCCTTCAGGGTCCAGCTTGCGACGCAGGCGACGCACAAATACCTCCAATACGTTGGTGTCGCGCTCGGTGTCCTCTTCGTACAGGTGATCGAGCAGCGTGGGTTTTGAGATCACCTCGCCGGCGTGCAGGGCCAGGTATTCCAGCACTTTGTATTCGTAGGCGGTCAGGGAGATTTCGGCGTCGGCGACAAACACCTGCTGTTCGCGCGTCTCGATGCTCATTTGACCAAAATCCAGTTGCGACTGCGCCCAGCCACCGACCCGGCGCAGCAGTGCGCGCAGTCGCGCCAAAAGCTCTTCCAGGTGAAACGGTTTGCCGAGGTAGTCATCGGCGCCGGCCTCGAGACCCTCGACGCGATCCTGCCAGCGATCGCGGGCAGTGAGTATCAGAATCGGGTAGAGGTGTCCCTCTTCGCGCACGGTGCGGATGATTTCCATGCCATCGATTTCCGGCAGACCCAGATCGACAACGGCGACGTCGATTGGCATCTCCCGAGCCAGATACAGCCCTTCAACGCCGTCTGCCGCCGCGTCGATCGCGAAGCCCTCGCCCTGCAGTGCTTCGATGATCTGATGGCGCAGGGTGTCTTCGTCCTCAATAATTAGTGCGCGCATGATCAGTTCCCCTTGATGACCACCAGTTTGACGGTTCCGTTTACCAGCACGCGAATCTTAAGATCGGTGCATTTCTTGGATTTTTTCTCCTCGACTTTGAGGATCTTGCCACCCGGGTGCTGTGACAGCACTTGCGCGATCGCGCGCTCTCTATCGGGTGCCTGACAGGCCTGTGCTGCCGGGCTCAGGAATAACAGGCTGCCCAGCACCCACAGCAGGGGGGCGAGCGCTTTTCGTGCGTTTCTCAGTCTGGAGTAAATATTCAAAGTGTGATCCAGTGCGTGTTGCGGCTGGCGTCGAGACTGCCGATTGAACTGATCGCCGTCAACGGGATCAGTGACTGCCAGCCGAAATGGTAATCGTAACCGGAATGTGTTTGCCCGGGTGGCGCTGGGTATGCGTCTCAAAGCGATTGCCCCGGTAGACGTAGGTCACGTCGTATCCATCGGCGACTCGGTGCTCGCGCGTCACCGTGGTCGTCGTGCAGTGTCGTCGTCCCGAATGTCGGTGCTTGTCTTGATATCGGCCGGGATTGTGTCGCTGTGAGTGTCCGGCATTGGCAATGCCTGCGCCGATTGCAGCAACCGCGAGCGTAGCGCCGGCGTTACCACGCCCGTTGACCGAGCGTGTCAGGTGGTGGCCGATCGCGCCGCCAATGATGCCGCCGACGATGGTGGCGCCACCATTGTGGTGATTACCATGGTGCTGATGCGTGCTGCCGCGATGCGATCGGTTGGGTACGAAGTTGCACACTCGCTGCGGTTCGCGAATCAACTCTACGCGGTAGCTCGGCTCAACGTGAACCACGCGCGCATAGTCGGTATAGGTGACCGGCGCGCCAGCCGCGGCAGTAGCGCTGACCAGAAGACCCGTGAACAGGACGGCGAGACGGTTTATGCTGATTGGATTGCGCACGATGTTCTCCATGTGATTGCAAGGTACGGCCAGATCATAGAATTTGGCGTCTGAATGCAATCTGAACTGTGCGCGAGTTTATTTCTTATCTTCTACCGCGCCGCCCGCAGCCTTCCAGCCGGTAAAACCGCCATCCATGTGGCAGACGTTTTCGACCCCCATTTCCTGGAGGGAGCGCGCCGCCAGTGCCGATCGCCAGCCCGATGCGCAGTGCAGTACCATTCGTTTGCCGCTGGCGAAGATCTCCTTGTGATAGGGACTTTGCGGGTCGACCCAGAACTCCAGCATGCCACGCGGTGCGTGGACAGAGCCGGGAATGCGGCCCTCGCGCTGCAATTCGCGGATGTCCCGGATGTCGACGATCATGACGTTCTCATCGCCGTGCAGTGGCAGCGCCTGCTCGACTGTGATTGTCTCAACGATTGCGTTGGCCTCGGCGACCAGCTCCTTAACGCCCTTGATCATGTTCGCTCTCGCTCCCGACAGGTGGCTTTAGTTGGCGGCGGTCTCGTCGACGGGGAAAATCTTGGCGATAATGCCGATTCGGGTGTGATCGATGTAGTGCAGGCGACGGCTGCGCATACGCCGATCGGATTCGATTCTGAATGAGCGGGTCGAGTCGGTCGGTGTGAAGGACAACAGGCTCTCAAGGTGTAAGAAGCGTCCAACCCAGACTCTGACGGCACCCGCCAGTCGATGCGAGGTGGTGGCATCGAAGCCTGCATTTGCGCCGAATGGCCGATTCGCGTAGGCAACGTGAAAGACTGTGTCATCGTTGATGCCGCGCTCGACAAACATCGGTTGTGTGCCACCCAGCTCGATGCGCATCCACGGCGCCTCTTCTTCTGTCAGTGCCGGCTGGCGCCAGCCGCCGTGATAGAGCATGCGATAGTCGGCTGAGGCGTCGATTTTCGCCGCCTCTTCGAGCAATCGCAGTTCTGGCAACGCGGTGAACGAGTTGTCGATACCGGGTTGGGGCTGATTTTCCGGGATGTTGCGAGTGCCGTCGACGATCGGCAACAGCAGCGTGTCGCTGGAGCCAACCGAGGTGCGACGAGCGTGCTCGAAAATGATCAGTTCAACGTCGTAGTTGACGGCAATTGCCGAACGGGCAGTCAACAACAATAGCCCGCACAGCAGCAGGTGCATCAGTCTCATGGTGAATCAGGCAGCCTCTTTC
>CAZYDV010000513.1:0-3417 GCA_964646405.1 uncultured Granulosicoccaceae bacterium
TGGATGCGGGCACAGTGATACAGATTGGCACCCCACGCGAGCTCTACAAACACCCGGTTAATACCTTTGTTGCACAATTTATCGGCAGCCCGAAAATGAATGTCATGCCGTGTTCGGTCGACGGCGCCAGCTATCAATTACCCGGCGGGCGCCACGGGCTCTACCCGGGTACAGCCCTCGATGTCAGCCAGCTTGGCATCCGTCCCGAGCATCTGACCATCGCCAATCAAGGAGAGGGAGAGACCGATGGCACGATCGATGTCGTTGAGTATCTGGGTGCCGACACCTTCGTGTTACTCGACTGCGCAGCACTCGGGCGACTGTCGGTTCGACTCTCCGGCGATGCCGATCTGCAGCCCGGCAGTGTCGTGGGTTTGAAGTTCGACCCGGCACATACGCTGTTTTTTAACACCAACGGCGACTGCGTTAGCTAACTAACTAAGCCCCCGTTAATTCAGTTTGCCGTGCTTGTCTCAGGCGGTGGACTAACCGACGTCCAGCCACCGTCGATCACCAGTGTCTGGCCGGTAATCTGCGCCGCCGATGGCGACAGCAAAAACATCGCCGCATCGGCAATATCACGTGTCGTCGATGCCCTGCCCGTTGGTGTCAGGCGGGCCCAGACGGCCTCGTAGTCAGCTTGCGCAAGGGTCCGTTCGGTAGCGGTGGCCCCAGGCGCAATGGCGTTGACAGTAATACCGTACTGACCAAGCTCGGCGCCAAGACTTTTCGCCAGCATGCGGATCGCCGCCTTAGACATAGCGTAAGCTGCGAGGTCCGGATGGTACTGCAGCCCGGTCACCGACGACATGAAAAGCAAGCGCCCGCCAGCCGCGTAGGTTGCAGCAGCATCATCAATCTGTGCAATCATTCTGCGCGCTGCGCGCTGAGCCAGATAAAAGCTGCCACGCAGGTTCACATCAACCAGTTGCTGAAAATCTTCCTGCGGGTAATCGAGAAAGCGGCCGAAAGTTGTAATCCCCGCGTTGGCAATGGCGAAATCCAGCCGGCCAAATTGGCCAACGGCCCGTTCAACCAGCGTATCGATGACATCGAGATCGCCACTGTTACCAACGACAGCGATCGCTTTGCCATCCTGCGATGTGATATCCGCACACAACGCCTGCAACCGGTCGCCATTTAGATCATTGACCACCAAATACGCACCTGCCTGTGCGAGCTGCACGGCAATCTGCCGTCCGATGCCGCTGCCAGCCCCCGTGACAATGGCCACCTGCTCTCTGAACTCAACCTTCATCATTTTCCTCCCAACCGAATACATCCTGAACACCGATCAAGCTTCGCATCGCTGCTGTTTAAAGCATCTGTCAGCCCATCTCAACAGCACAACCGACTCCTGCAATTCATCAACTGTTCATCATTGAGATCATAAAACGTTCAGGTTCGCGTAACTGATTTTTCAATCGCCAGCCCTATGTTGGCAGGAGAGGATATCTGGTTGCCCGGCAACCGGTGTCCTGCCCGACCATCGCACACTACTGACGAGAATCATTAACTCGATGAAAAGACAACACAACACCCTGCTGGCGTCAGCTATTGCTCTGGCAATCACCGGCATCGCCGCTGTTAACGCCGCCGAGAAATCAGTCTCCGATGACGTCGTTGCCGGACAGCGCGATGCACTCGCAAAGTCGACCAACGGTGCCGGCTTTGGACCGCAATCACCACGTGATATCGACTCTGCCGCAGGGAATAACCCTCGCCAGTTCGAAGCCGCGCCAGCCTACACGCAAATGAACCTTTGCAACATTCACTTCCACGAGGGCGCCGAACACCGCGGCGGTGAGTTTACCGACTACGCTGGCAACGGCGACGGCAAGGGCTACGGCACCGGCTTCGAATACTCCGGTACGTTGAGCGAGGCCGAACTCGCGGCAATCGACAAGCCGATTGGCGCTGGCAAGCACGCTGGCCTGCAACCCGGTGACACCATCGAAGTGCACTACGTGCACTCAAGCGCCCAGGTCACCCCTGGCCCCACACTTGGTGCCTGCCTGAGCGATGCGATTAAAAACCCGCAGTTGCGCGTCGAGACGCAGGTATACGTGCTCGTCAATGATGAAAACGCGCACGACTTCGTGGCGCTCACCGAGGTAGGCGAAGTCGACGGATTCGCGCAGGCACTGAACATACCCACCGATACCGGTGAGCCGGTCCAGTACGCGGGCTCCACTACTGGCCCAAGCTACAACGAAGCAGGCTCTCCATTCCAGGTGAGCTGGAGTGTCCGCCCAAAGGTTGCCAAGGTGAACATCCACTCGGTTGGCAAGTGGTTTGAAGGCAATATCTTCAACGAAGACCATGCCCACGGCGTTCGAAATCTGGTCACCAATCCGGATCTGCTGTCCAACATCAGCAACTAACACCAGCCTGCTGGATACGGACCGGGCCTCTCGCCCGGTCCGCTCTGATACAACTCAGACAGCCGCGTGCTGCATCACAAGCCGGAGTAATAAGCGGCGAGATCCGCAATCTGCTGATCGCTCAGGCCGCTGGCCTGCGATGCCATCGTCGATGTGCCGGGCCCCTGCGTTTCCCCCGCTCGGTACGCTTCGAGTACCGAATACATGTACGCATCGTCCAGACCTGCCAGCCGGCCAAACGGCGCAGAAGTGGCAGGATCACCATCACCGTGACAGCTTACACATCCCGATGCTGCCGAGGCACCGGCTCCGGCATTACCCGTCGGGCGGGTGATACCCAGCGTGGCATTCAAATGATCGAGCGCCGCCCCCACCGAAATCAACGACGTTGTTGACGATCCGGAATTGGCGACCAGATTGATCACATTAGCATTACTTTCAAAGTCCCCAATCGGCACCCGGAAATCAATCGCACTCGCGCTGGCCGCAGCGCCACTGGCTACGCTGATACCGTTGCCCGGATTGCCGTCCTGATCGAGAGACTGCATCAGTCTGGCGATGTTCGTCGCAGTAGCCACCGTGTACGATGCGCCCATCCCCAGATCGATCGGGCTTAATTCGGAAGCAGCCGAAGCCGACGGCAGTTGCGTGGCGCCGACTGAAAAAGTCACCGTCTCGCCAGCCTCGTATGAGAATTCACCGGCGGCATTGGTCTGCCCGGACAACGTTTCTGTGTTGTAGCTAACCCCTTCAACCGGGCTATCGACAAACACACCCGTCAAGGCACTACTACCATCCGTCGTACCGTCAGTGCTGCCATCCGTCGTGCCGTCGGTGCTGCCATCTGTCGTACCGTCGGTGCTGCCATCCGTCATGCCGTCGGTGCTGCCATCCGTCGTGCCGTCGGTGCTGCCATCCGTCGTACCGTCGGTGCTGCCATCTGTCGTGCCGTCGGTGCTGCCATCTGTCGTGCCGTCAGTGCTGCCATCTGTCGTGCCGTCAGTGCCGCTATCCGTCGCGCCGTCAGTGCTGC
>CAZYDV010000514.1:0-3417 GCA_964646405.1 uncultured Granulosicoccaceae bacterium
CAGTTGAGAGGGCGAACACCGCAGCAGACTGCGATGCAGGTGCAGATGCCTGACGGCCGCGCGCGACAGGCGATTGTCCATCACCCGTCGCAGTCGGATTTCCAGCTCGTCGCAGCGCTGGCCGCTCTGTCGCAGCCTTTGCAGCGGGTGATGACGCTGCAATCTCGCCGCCGTTTCGCGCAATTTCCGCTGCAGTCGGTCCAGCCGCTGCAGGGTCACCAGGCCGAGTCGCTGGTGCAGGCTGCGCGTGGCGGTAAGCAGTTCCTGGCCGTCAGGTGTGCACAGTTCGGCCGCCGCGGATGGCGTGGGTGCACGCAGGTCGGCCGCCATGTCGGCAATCGTGAAATCGATCTCGTGCCCCACGCCGCAGACCACCGGAATCGAGGACTGGAAAATGGCGCGCGCCACCGGCTCTTCGTTGAACGCCCAGAGATCCTCCAGTGAGCCGCCACCACGCAACACCAGCAGCACATCGCACTCCGCGCGCCGGTTGGCTCGTGCCAGCATTTGCGCTATCGCCGGCGCAGCGGTCGGGCCCTGTACCGGAACCGGATAGACAATCACCGTGGCGAGCGGGTAGCGTCGTGCCAGCACGTTCAGTGCATCCTGCACCGCAGCGCCGGTTGGCGATGTCACCAACCCGATAGTCTTTGGAAAAGGAGGCAGAGCAGATTTGTGTGCGTTATCGAAGAGTCCCTCTGCCTGCAGGCGTCGTTTGGTCTCTTCGAACTGACGCTGCAGCGCACCGGCACCTGTCTCGATCATGCGATCGACGATCAACTGATAATCCCCACGCGCCTCGTAGATGCCGAGGCGGCCGCGGCATAACACCGACTGGCCATTGGCCGGTTTGAAGTCCAGGCGGCGGTTGTCGCCCCGGAACATCGCACATCGGATTTGCGAGTTGGTATCCACCAGTGAAAAGTACAGGTGGCCCGATCCCGGGCGCGTCAGATTTGACAGCTCACCTTCGACCCACACTTGTCCGAACGTCGAATCGAGCAGCCATTTTACTTCGCGATTGAGTTCGCTAACACCGAATACGTGCTCTTGATTCGGCTCGACTTGCGGCATGGGTATTCCCGAATATGGTTCAAATGTCTTTGCAGACGTCGATTGAGTTAACCAATTTACCCTGTACCGGTCAATGAGTATAATGGGGTGCTCGGCGAAGATCCGTCGGCCACCTGCCTTATCGAAATGCAAATCGCTCAGGATGCACTGACGTTTGACGACGTTCTTTTGCAACCAGCGCACTCGCTGGTCTTGCCCAATCAGGTGTCATTAAAAACCCGCTTAACGCGTGAGCTCACACTGAATCTGCCGTTGGTCTCGGCCGCCATGGATACCGTGACGGAGTCTGCGCTGGCCATCGCGCTGGCTCAGGAAGGCGGGATCGGCATTTTGCACAAAAACATGTCGATCAAACAGCAGGCGGCCGAAGTGCGGCGGGTCAAGCGATTTGAAAGTGGCGTCGTCCTTGAGCCGATAACCATCACGCCCGGTACCACCATTCGCGAGGTACGCGAGATGACGGCGCGCCACGGAATTTCCGGATTGCCCGTGGTCGATCGCGACGGACTGGTCGGTATCGTGACCAAACGCGACATCCGATTCGACACGCGTGCAGATGAGCCAGTCTCATCCATCATGACACCGAGAGATCGCTTGGTGACAGTGGGTGAAAATGCTACCCGCGAAGAAGCCATCGAAAAACTGCATCACCATCGCATCGAGAAAGTGCTCGTTGTGAATGAGGATTTTCAACTGCGCGGCATGATCACGGTCAAGGATATCCGCCGCGCGCGGGACTATCCCAATGCCTGCAAGGATGTACACGCGCGATTGTTGAGTGGCGCCGCCATCGGCGTCGGTGCAGACACCGATGAACGCACCGAAGCGCTGGTCGCCGCTGGCGTGGATTTACTGATTGTCGATACCGCACACGGTCACGCCGAAAGTGTTTTACAGCGTGTTCGAACTACCAAAAAGAACTACCCTGATGTGCAACTCATCGCTGGTAATATCGCAACCGCCGCGGCGGCAACAGCGTTGCTCGAAGCCGGTGTAGACGGAGTCAAGGTAGGAATCGGTCCGGGGTCGATCTGCACGACGCGCATCGTCGCCGGTGTCGGCGTGCCTCAGATAACCGCGATCGACAATGTCGCCGGTGCCATTCGCGATAGCGGCGTGCCCTTGATAGCCGATGGCGGGGTGCGCTTCTCCGGTGATATCGCCAAGGCCATTGCAGCCGGCGCTTCCACAGTGATGGTGGGCAGTTTGCTGGCGGGCACAGCCGAGGCACCGGGCGAGGTCGAGCTCTACCAGGGCCGTTCCTACAAATCGTATCGGGGTATGGGCTCGCTTGGCGCCATGCAAAAAGGTTCCAGTGATCGTTATTTTCAGAGTGATGAAACATCCGAACGCAAGCTCGTGCCAGAGGGCATCGAAGGCCGGGTTCCATTTAAGGGGCCAGTGTCAGCAGTGATCCATCAACTGATCGGTGGATTGCGTTCGGGGATGGGATATTGCGGCTGTGCCACTATCGACGCGATGCACACGAACACCAGTTTTGTTCGAGTCAGCAACGCGGGCATGCGTGAAAGCCATGTGCACGATGTGCAAATCACCAAAGAACCGCCCAACTACCGACTCGACTAAGTCGCCGCCTTTGTTCTCTGGCGCCATTGTCTAAACCAACACCGGGGCTGTTGTCATCGACAAGATATTGATTCTGGATTTTGGATCCCAGTTCACCCAGCTTATTGCCAGACGCGTCCGCGAAGCTGGCGTCTTCAGTGAAATCGTTCCGTGTGATGCCTCAGAATCTGAGCTAAGCGTTTCCGGGTTACGCGGCATCATTCTATCCGGCGGTCCCGAATCCGTTGGTGTAGAAGGCGAACACGCCATCCCGTCGATCGTTTTCGAATGTGGCTTGCCGGTGCTGGGCATCTGCTACGGGATGCAGGCGATGGCGGCCCATTTTGGTGCCGAAGTGAAATCGGTGGGCAAAAGTGAGTTTGGGCCCGCGACCGTTCGCGCACGCGGACACAGCAAATTGCTGCGCGACATACAGGACCGGGGAAACGCGCAGGGCCATGGACTGCTTGATGTGTGGATGAGTCACTCGGACAGAGTAGAGTCACTGCCATCCGGATTTACCTGCATCGCCAGTTCTGATTCCGCACCCAACGCCGGTATGGCCAACGAAGCGAAGGCATACTACGGCCTGCAGTTTCACCCGGAAGTCACCCACACCAGTCAGGGATTCCGGATCCTGCAACGCTTTGTGCTGGATATCTGTCAGTGTCAGCCTGACTGGCAACCTGCCGGTATTGCAGCCGCTGCGATCGAGCACGCCCGTGAGCAGGTCGGTGATGACAACGTATTGCTGGCGTTGTCCGGTGGTGTAGATTC
>CAZYDV010000515.1:0-3414 GCA_964646405.1 uncultured Granulosicoccaceae bacterium
TGCCCTGCCCACCCGCGTGGCATCCAGTGAGGTGGCGCCGCAGTTCCAGTCGCCGTAAACCAGTGGCCCGTTACCTACCGCGTCGCGTACCGCTTTTAATCGCTCCACATCGACCTGCCAGTCACCCGATGCGCCGAGCTTTACCTGAAACTGAGTTATACCCGATGCCCGTGCGTCGCGTGCCATGCGCGCCATTTCATCTGGCGCAATACAGGTGATGGAATGGTAGAGCGGCATATCTTCAGTCTGGCGTCCGCCCAGTAAGGCATACAGCGGCAATCCGGCAACCTGGCCCGTAATGTCCCATAGCGCGATATCGAGTGCAGATTTCGCATAGCGATGATCAACCAGATAGTCATCGGCTTTGCTCATCAGCGCCTCGACGCCAATCGGATCGGCACCGATAAGCACTGGCAGCAATTCATTTAATGCCGGTGCAACGCCGCGCGCATAAGCTGGCAGATAGTGCGGAATCGGGCAGACCTCGCCCCACCCGGATACGCCGCTGTCCGTGTCAACTCGCAGCACCACGGTCTCGACAGTATCACAGGCTTTGCCGTTGGCCATGTAGTAGGCCTGGTGGCTGGTCAGTGGCAGGTGCCAGAGTGACAGACGGTTGATTTTCACAGAGATGTCACCAGTGGATCACAAAGCGCCGGTTCGCTATATTGCACACCACGGCCCGGAAATTCGGGCAGCTGCAGGCAGTCAATAGTATCGCGTAGGCCAAAATATACGTACACCGCTCTGACGTGTTCGCGCAACGGCGTTGTTCTCCCACCGGGACAAATACAAAACACAACAGCAGGTTCGCGGTGGGAGCAGATCCCATCCGCGAACCTGTGTACGATGAAAAAAATACTATTCACAGCGTTCTCGAACGCATTGCCTCCGGCCGTTGACGGGTGCAAGAGCGCGAGACGCAATTGTCACCGGTACTGCGCCACTGGATCACCCAGCATTTGTTCGTCCGGCTGCACACCAAGACCCGGTGTTTCCGGCAAGTGAAGGCAGCCATCGCGATTGCGTGGTCCGCGACCACCGGCAATGTCTATCGTCAGCATATCCTGACAGGCCCAGACTGCATGGCAGTTGGCATCTGGAATGGTGGCTGCCAGATGCAGTGCCTCGGCATCGGCGAGCACCGATCCACCGGTCGCCATCACGAACATGTCGATGCCGTGAGCCAGTGCGATGTCGCGCATGCGGGCCGCTTTGGTCAAACCACCCACCCGATTGAGCTTGATACCGAAGATCTCCGCCAGCCCGTCGCGTGCAATGCGCGCGGCATCCTGCAGCGTCACCAGGCTCTCATCGACTGAAACCGGGCTGCTGTGTTTGCCGGCAATCGCGGCGATATCGTCAAGCGATTCGCAGGGCTGTTCAAACATGACATTGAGCGATTCGCAGCTCGATAATACCCGCAGCGCCTGTTGCCGCGTCCAGCCGCGGTTAACATCGTAAAGAATAATTTCACCTGGCTTGCGCATGGATTCCACATCCTGCACGCGAGCGATATCGCGCTCTACATCACCACCGATTTTAACCGAGTGGGCAAAGTAGCCGCGGGCACGATAACGTTCGATTACCTCGCGCGTTTCGTCAATCGTTTTGGCGCCAACGGATGATGCGATGGGCCGAGGGGTACGTGAACCGCCACCCATCATGTCAGCGATGGGTAATCCAACCGCCTGACCCGCGATATCCCAACAGGCCATATCGATCGGACTCTTGGCGTAGAGGTGGCCGGGCAACGCAAGATCCATGGCGCGCTCTACATCCAGCACCTTACGCGGATCGAGGCCAACCAAAAAAGGTGCCATGGTCTCGATACCGGCACGGATTCCCGGGCCATGCGCAGCTACATAAGTGTGGCCCCAGGGCGTACCCTCACCCCAGCCCGTCAGCCCCGCATCGGTTTCAATTTTCACCAACGTGGCATCGAGCACCTCGAACTTGAGGCGACCACCAGACAGCCAATATGGATGCTCCAGTGGCAGATCGGTTTGATAAACCGTTATCTGTTTGATCTTCATGTTTGCCCTCCTGACGACCGCGGATTTACGATTGATTGCTTATGAGTCAGTACGGGGGAGAATGCTATGAGGATCGTAGGCCGGCTCGCCAAGCACGCATGCTGCACGCGGCGCAGCGTGAATCACAACGTCGAGTTGCGTGCCCGGTGCTGCCGCCTCCGGCCTGATATAGGCAAACGCCAGCACCTTATCAACAGTCGGCCCATAGGCCACAGACGCGGTTGAGCCGACCAGCTCGCCAGCGTGCAATACGGCTTCGCCACCATGGCCATCAATCACGCCATCCGCGTCAATGGCCAGATAGGCACAGACCCAGGGCAAGTCTTTGTTGAACGTTTTATCTGCGCCAAGGAAGGTTTTATCGTGCTGTGCAAACCGCAACACGTCGGCTTCAGCGAGTGTCACTTCGTTGGTCAGCTCTGCGGCCCCTTTAAAGCCCTTCTCCATGCGCATGGCGTTCATCGCGAAGCTGCCGTAGTTGGCAATTCCGTGTTCAATGCCCGCTTGCCACAATGCGTTGTATACATCGACACAGGCGCTGAATGGCAGATGAAACTCCCATCCCAGTTCGCCGGCGTATGACAAACGCATCGCCAGCACCTTGTGCCCGGCCACCTCAATTTCTTGCGCCGATAACCATCTAAAAGAAGCGTTGTCCAGCGCTGCATCGGTACAGCCAGCCAGCACCTCTCGCGCACGCGGGCCATTTAACGCGAGCGCCGCCCAATCGGCAGAGCGTGCGGTGATGGTCACTTGCTCATTGTTACGTTGGTGCGCCAGGTGATCGAGCAGTCGCTGCTCAAAGAATGCCGCACAGACCAGATAAAAACGATCATCCGCCAGACGCACAATCGTGACTTCGATTTCGATACGGCCTCGCCGATTGAGAAAATGTGTCAGGGTGATGGAACCCGTTTTCTGCGGCATTCGATTGGCGGTTAATCGATCGAGCAAAGCGTACGCATCGGGCCCGCTGACCTCTACTTTGGTAAAAGCGGTGATATCCATAATACCCACCGCCTGGCGCACTGCAGCTACTTCACTCGCCACCATCGCATCGACAGGCGAGCGACGAAAGCTGTCGTGATCTCGCTGCTCGGTGCCAGCAGTGGCAAACCAGCGCGGACGCTCAAAGCCATAAACTTCCTCAAATACAGCGCCTTTTTCTTTCAGTATGTCGTAGAGCGGTGAAGGCTTGATCGGTCGACCGGCGAGCCGGTTTAAATGCGGGTACGGAATTTCGTGCCGCAGGCAGTAATCTTCGCGCGCTTTGATCACTTGCCATTCCTTATTCGCGTAACTGCCAAAGCGCCTGGGATCATAGTCACGCATTGAAATATCGGCAGCGCCATGTACCATCCAGCGCGCCAGTTCGCGC
>CAZYDV010000516.1:0-3369 GCA_964646405.1 uncultured Granulosicoccaceae bacterium
GGGTACTTTTGCGCTTTTCAAAAGTACCTCGGCGCGCGGGACGCGCAGAAAAAGGCAAGGATGCCAAAACCCAAAAGCAAGCCAGCGCAGCAAAAAACAAAAAAGCCCAGCGCAGCCTCACCCCCCATGCCCCCCACCATACCCACTAACCTCCGGCCCACACCACCCATCAAGCAACGCCCCATCCACCTCATAAATCTTCACCAACAACGGATAGCACGGCGTCGCATCATCCGAGTGACTACTGCCGCAATTACCACCAGGACAAGCCGACAAGGCCCCCAGCAAATCTATCTCCGCAAAAAACTCAATATAGTCCCCCGGTCGTACCGGGCTTGCTTTCATAAAATACTGACTGGTATCCAGCGTAAATCCCGTACACATAAAAACATTCATCACGTCGTGAATGTGATGCTCTATTTCGGCAATGGGTTTGCCGAGCTTTTTCGCCAGTGCACGGCTCAAATTCGAATGGCAGCAGTAGTGGTAGTCGGTCTGTTTCAGCATGTGGTTGGTATAGGGGTCACAACGGGTGCCGATTACGTCGTGCACGCTGGCGCCATCGGCGTCGCGACCATACCAGTCGAGGGTATCGTGGGTGATGGTGGCCATCGGTCGTAAACCTGGCAGGCTGCTCCACAGTCGGTCTCCGGTACTGATGTGGCTGGCGTGCAATTGTCGCGTTTTGCCGCTGTAGAAACGTTCGGATAAATCATTTGCGTTCCAAAGATTGAGGTCACCTACCTGTGAACCCTCGGTACTGACAATTCTGAACAATTGCCCGGCCGCTACTTCAAAGGTGGCCGCATCGCGTGGTTCGGCTCGCACGGTTGAAACAAGCTTCATCTGCTGGCGCAAGGTGGTATAGAACGGTTTGTCGACAGCTGGCAGGCTGTCTACTTCGTAGCAGATGACCGGTGGCTGGGCTCGCCGGGCATCGGCCTCCTGCGGCGGCGGGTTATCCGGATTTCGGTTCATGGTTCTACGCTGCCTTGAATCGGAAGATATCTGTGTGGGAATACTTGACGGACAACGGCTACAACTTGGGAGCGGCTTTGAGGGTCACCGGCGTGTCATTGATGTGGTTGGTGATATTGGTGAAAAAGATGGTACTGACAGCCATCGTGATATCAACCAATTGCTGATCACTGACGCCATTGTCTCTGGCTGCCTGCAGTTGTGATTCGTCTATGGGTCCCGGTCGATGAAAAAACGCGAGCACAATCGCCAATATCGCGTCCAATCGTGCATCACCGGTGGGCTCACCACGCCGTACCTGCAGTTGCTGTTCGGTGTCGATGCCGAGGGCGCCGGCCTTCATGGTATGTACGGCGAGACAAAAATCACAACGGGTCTGCTGGCTTACAAGCAACTTAATACACTCGAGTTCTTTGGCCGGCAACGATCCCTCCGCCAGCGATCGCTCCATCGCCAGGTAGGCGCGTATCGCAGGTTCGCTGTTGGCAAATTGCAGGTAGACATCAGACAGTTTGCCGTTCATCCGCACCGGCGCGAGTGCCGCCAGTGTTTCGGCCTCTAGATCACTTTCACTTCGGGTACGCAGGCGTGCGTCGCTCATAGCTTGTGCTCAGTTGGGTGGGCTGGCGCCAGCAATGCACTGCGCGCGGTTTGCACGATCTTACCGAAAAACCACCGATGACAGGACGTCACCGGGATGCCAAATCGGCGGTGACCGATCAATGCGCCTCGATCGGCAATGCAACAGTCACCGTGGTGCCATCACCTGGCTGGCTATCGATAGACAGATCTCCGCCGTGAGCGCGGGCGATCAGCAGGCATAGATGCAGGCCGAGGCCAAAACCACCCGTGCTGCGGGTGCGCGATGGATCGGCCCGATAGAAGGGTTCTGTCAGATGCTGCAGGTGTTGAGCGTCAATGCCCGGCCCGTGATCGCGAACGATGACAAGCGCCGCGCCTTTGTCATCCGCCTGCAACGTGACTGTCGGATTGGCCGCTGTGCTGTCACCCGTTGGTGCGGCGCCGTGCGTCAGGGCATTGCCGATCAGGTTGCGCAACAGCAGGCGAATGCGTGTTTCGTCCAGTTGCCGTGTCGTGAGTGATGGATCCGCCGTCACATCGATGGCCGGATGGTGCATGTCCTCGAGTAGGGAATCGAGTAGTGCAGGCAAATCGACTTCGGTTCGATCGAGCACCGCGTGCCCGCCTTTGATTCGCTCGCTCTCCAGTATTTCGCTGATCAGTGAACTCATTTCTTCGAGATCGTCGGCGATGCGTTCACGATTAGCCGACGCCGGCAACATTTGCAACGCGACTTTGGCGCGTGTGATCGGCGTGCGCAACTCGTGGCTGGCACCGAGCAACAACTGTCGTTTGGCATCGAGCATTTGCTCGATGTCTGAGGCCATATTATTGATGCTGCGCGCCAGCGCCCCCAGATCGTTGTCGGCGCGCACAGGCACGCGGTAGTCCAGTTCCCCGGCGCCCATGCGCACCGCACCGTGCTGGATATCGCGCACCGGACGCAACATTCGCCGCAGGATCAGATAACAGCCCAGCAAAATCGACAGCAACGCGAACAGTGCAACACCGGTCGCGATACTGCGCCCGGGGCCGCGCCGCCTGTGCGACACTTCATAGTAGACGGTGTACTCACCGAGCCGACTGCGCAGCACTGAGCGATCGTCGAGCTCGCCAAATTCTACCTTGTGGCGATCACTACGACGGCGGTGATGCCGACGCGGTGGCCCGCGATGAAACTCCAGGTGTTCCATATCCAGCGGCTTGCCGGTGGTCGAGTAATCGAGATCCGGCCCGAGTACGTAGATATTGATCGGCAGCCGATCGGCCATTTCGCGCGCGCGCTCAAGATCGGGCGGCACGCCGATCTCGGCGTTGACCAGATCCAGATATTGTTCAAGGTGTGGCCGGATGGCAAAGTGCCATTGTGAGCGGAACCCGTGTGCCAGTGTGACCAGCAACAGTGCAATGATCAGCAGGCTGGCGATGGAGAACAGCAACAGCAAGCGGGTCGTCAAAGAGCCGCGCAGCGTTTGCCAGAAATTTTTCATTTGGCCGCGCCAACAAACGCATAGCCCGAGCCATAGACGGTCTTGATCGGCGCGAGCGGTTTTAGTTTGGCGCGCAGTCGACTGATCAAAATATCAACTGATCGAGTGAAGAGTTCGGTATCGGTACCTTTCAGGTGGTTGAGAATATCGTCTCGGCTAAAGTCAACGCCCGGCGATCCTGCCAGCAGCAGCAGCAACTGATACTCCATGGTCGTGAGTTCCAGCGCACGCCCGGACACCTTGACGGTACGCTGCTGCAAGTCAATTTGCAGCCGATCGAACTCCAGTTTGCGGGGTGGTTCATCCGCGCTTGCTGGAC
>CAZYDV010000517.1:0-3344 GCA_964646405.1 uncultured Granulosicoccaceae bacterium
AGAGGTAGCCAAGCTGGCCGCCGAGTAACCTCAACGTCGGCCGCCACCCGCGGCGGCCGACTTCCTCCGCCAATCGCCACGCTACCTGTTGATGAATACGCCCTCCCCTCAGCCATTCGCACTGCGTGTGCTGGCCAAAACACTCGAGTACAGCGGCGCGCTGCTGCTGTTTTCGATGATGCTGTTGACGTTTGTCGATGTGATCGCACGCTATTTTTTCAGCCGCTCGATCACCGGGGGGTTCGAGATCACCGAGATCATGCTGGCAACGCTGATCTTTTGTGGCCTGCCGTTGATTACACTGCGCGACGGTCACATCACCGTCGACCTGATCGAAGGCTGGCTGCCAGACGGTTTTCGAGCGCTGCGCGATCGATTCGTGTTTCTGCTCGCCGCGATACTGATGGGCTACCTCGGTTACCAGTTGTGGAGGAAGGCGGGCACTTTTGTCGAATTCAACGATCAGACCGCCGTCTTGCTGATTCCACTCGCGCCGGTGTGTTTCGCCATGGCCATACTGACGATGATCAGTGCCGTCATCTCACTGATACTGGCCATCACCGGCTACCGCACCGGTCAGTCGACGATGTTTCAATCCAGCACCGACGAAGACGTTCAACATGATTGAATCGCTGATCGGGTTTGGCGTGCTGCTGGTGATGGTGCTGCTGCGAGTGCCGATCGCGTTCGCGATGGGTCTCATTGGCTTCGTTGGCTTTGGCTACCTGGTGAGCTGGAGTGCAGCGGGTGCGATGGTCGCTGGTACCGCCTATGAAACCGGTGTCTCCTATACGCTATCGGTGGTGCCACTGTTTGTGTTGATGGGCAACTTCGTGACCCGCGCCGGTCTATCCGATGAACTCTACACCGCGTCCAATGCCTTTCTCGGCCATCGACGCGGGGGCCTGGCGATGGCAACGGTTGTCGCCTGCGGTGGTTTCAGCGCGGTCTGTGGTTCATCTGTCGCCACTGCCGCGACGATGGCGCGCGTCACCATTCCCTCCATGCGTCGATTCAATTACCACGACTCACTGGCCACCGGCGCCATTGCGTCGGGCGGCACGCTGGGTATTCTGATCCCGCCCAGTGTTGTCCTGGTGTTGTTTGGCGTGATGACCGAGACCGACATCGGCAAGTTGTTTGTCGCCGGTCTGTTGCCAGGCCTGTTGGGCATCATCCTGTATCTGGTCGCCGTGAAATTGACTGTATGGATCAATCCGGATGCAGGTCCACCGGGGGAGCGAGTGCCCTGGTCGGGAAGAATTCAGGCACTCAAAAGCACCTGGGCTGTACTGGGCTTGTTCATATTGATCATCGGTGGCATCTACGGGGGCGTATTCACTCCGACCGAAGCCGCCGGCGTGGGGGCGACAGGCGGATTTCTGATCGCGCTGCTGCGACGCAAACTCACGTTTAAAATTGTGCTCGACATTTTCGCCGAGACGGTGCAAACCACCGCCATGCTGTTTTTTGTGTTGATCGGCGCGATTATTTTTTCAAACTTCATCAACTACGCCGACTTGCCAACCATTCTCATCGACTGGATTCGAGACCTGAATGTCGCGCCGCTCACCGTGATGGCCGTTATCCTGCTGATCTATATCCTGCTGGGCTGCATTCTGGAAAGTCTGTCAATGATTCTGCTGACCGTACCGGTGTTTTATCCTCTGATATTGGAAATGAATTTCGCCGGTGTGCCACCAGAGTTGGTGATGATCTGGTTCGGCATCATCGTGGTGGTTGTCACCGAGATCAGTTTGATCACACCACCGATTGGCATCAATGTGTTTGTACTCAAAGCCATGCTGCCAGACGTGCAGACCAAAACTATATTTAAGGGTGTCACGCCATTCTGGATACTCGACATCATCCGCCTCGCGCTGCTGGTATTGATACCGGGTATCGCGATCTATCTGCCATCGTTGATGAAGTAGGCATTTGAATACTTCAAGACCTCAGCGACTCATCATTGGTATCAGCGGCGCCTCCGGTGTGGTACTGGGCATACGGGCGTTACAGATGCTGCAGCATACTGACATTGAAACGCATCTGGTGATGTCGAAGGCTGCCGCACTGACCGCCACCTACGAAACCGATACCAAAATAGACGCCATTAAAGCGCTGGCCGATGTCGTCTATCCAATCAATGATATTGGTGCCGCAATATCATCGGGCTCTTATAAAACCATGGGTATGCTGATGGCGCCCTGCTCGATCAAATCACTGGGTGAGATTACCAGTGGTGTTACCTCAACGCTGCTGACGCGCGCTGCCGATGTGGTGCTGAAGGAACGCCGCCGACTGGTGTTGATGTTACGCGAAACACCGCTGCACGCCGGGCACTTAAAAAGCGCACTGGCGGTAACCGAAATGGGCGCCATTATCGCCCCACCGGTACCTGCATTTTATGCCCGCCCACAATCGGTAGATGAAATAGTGACACAGTCTGTCGGCCGTGCGCTGGATCTGTTTGATATCGACTGTGGCGAGACGAAACGCTGGGGTGAGGATCTGAAAACCTAGTCGACCCACCTTACCAACAACAACTGGATTCCGGAGCAAGTCCGGAATGACGGGAGTTAGCGGAGGCTCTATTGCACTACCCATTGATCGAATCCCGATCACACTCCCGCACCATCGTGCCGACCATTGGCATGCCTCACCGTTCCAGGCAGCCTGCCGGTGCCCCGGTATTGCCGCTGGACACTACACGACACTATTTCAACATCCTTGGCTCGTCAATCCAGTCGAAAACCAGGCCTGCGACAAAGTCGACGTTGTAGTCCAGTTGCAGATAGTGTCCACTGTCAACGGTGGTCGATGTGGCGCCTATGCGCTGCGCGATCATGCGTTGCCGTCCCGGCACCACCACGTTGTCATACCGCGCGATAATCATATGAACCGGGATACCGCTGTTACCCAAGTCTACATAGGCACTATTCAATCGACGTTGCCAGGTGGCGGAGACGCCATCCTTTGCGATCAATCCCGGTTTCTCGATCGCATGGGGTTTGCCTGCATAGAGCTGGTAGTAAGCCCGCATTCGCGATCTGGATAAAAACATACCGCCGTAGACGCCATCCGGATCGTTGCCCTGTCGCATCGAGCGCCGGATGAAAAAGGGCGCCAGCGTCGGAATAATCAGCCGCTGTGCAAAGGTATAATCCAATGGCACAACCGGTGCGAGCAACGTGACAGAGGCCACTTTTGCATCAGCAGCTGCAAGCTGCAACACGGCTGTCGCACCGCCATAGCTGTGCCCCACTACATGCACCGGCATTGGATTGCGCTTGCGGATTGCCGACAGCACCTGCGCCTGATCGCGCGCGTGATCTGCGGTGTCT
>CAZYDV010000518.1:0-3336 GCA_964646405.1 uncultured Granulosicoccaceae bacterium
CTGCGCCAGCGCGAGATCGTCTGGCGAACGGTGCTGGCATTGTGCAGTGCATCGGTGCGAAAAAAAGATGGGCACAACACCGCGGCATCGGCTACTTCGCCGCAGTTGCCACAGCCAACGCATGTTTCATCGATGTGAGCGACCGGATCGTCGCGCAATGGATCATCCAGCTTTTTGAGTGTCAGCGATGGACAGCCCGACAGACGCATACAGGCGTGATCGCCGGTGCAGACGTCTTCGTCAACGCCAAATCGCTCCTGGTTGACTGGCTCTCCGGCGGCGAGCTTTTTGGCCGCCAGTGGCCGCTCGCGGCGTTGCCGGTTCAGCATACATTCGGACGCAGCGACAATGACCTTGGGCCCTTTTTCGGCAGTGGTCAGGGCCTCTTTGAGTACCTTTTTCATCGCCGCGATGTCATAGGTATGATCGAGCTGCCGCACCCACTCAACCCCCATGCCACGCACGGCTTGCGCAATCGGATGACGCGTTGAGCGGCTTTTATTGTTAGCCCGCGAAGACAGAATATCCTGTCCGCCGGTGGCGGCAGAATAGTGATTGTCGACGATCACGATCACACCGTCCTGCTCATTGAAGACCGCGTTGCCGATGCTTGAGGTCAGCCCGTTGTGCCAGAAGCCCCCATCACCAATGAAAGAAATGGATCGCCGCGCGCCATCGGCCTTCAGACCAGCGGCCGACGCCGGACCCAGCCCGTAACCCATGGTGGTGCCACCAATATCGAACGGCGGCATGATCGAAAACAGATGGCAGCCGATGTCCGACGAAATATGGTGCTCGCCTATTTCATCCTGCAAAAGCTTGGTCGCGGCAAAAATCGGCCGCTCGGGACAGCCGGTGCAAAATCCGGGCGGCCGCATCGGCACGGTTTTGGCCAGATCGGGCATGTCGGCAACCATAGAGACCGGCACAGGCGGTGGTTTTTTCGCCGTCGGCAGATGGCGCTCGAAAAAGGTGCCCAGTGCGTCAAACATCACCTTGCCGGTCAGCTCACCGGCAAGTGGCAGAATATCCTTGCCACACAGCTTTGTCTGTCCGCCCGCCTTGTAGAGCATAGCGGCGACCGATTCTTCCAGGTACCCCGGCTGCCCCTCTTCTATCATCAACACGGCGTCTTTGCCCGTGCAGAATTCGATCAGTTCGCTATCGATCAACGGGTAGGTGACGTTCATGACATACAGCGGGATTTCGGTGTCGCCGTAAAGATTCGCAAGCCCGAGTCGCTGCAGCGCGCGAATCGTCGCGTTGTATAAACCACCCTGCAGTATCAGTCCACAGGCGCCTTGTTGGGGCCCAAAAAACTCGTTTAGCTTGTTGTGCTTTATGTACTCGACAGCCGCCGGCCAGCGCTGTGTCACCTTTTCCTGTTCATGCTGAAAAGAAGCCGGTGGCAACACCACGCGATCGGTCTTGCGCCGCGGATTTTGCAGGGCATCGGCGACGGTAAAATCCGGCGCCTGGTTGTCAGACGCGAGAAACTCGCCATGCACATGACAGCCGCGAATTCTGACCTCCAGCATGACTGGCGTGTTGGACGCTTCTGACAATTCAAAACCGTGGCGCACCGCCGCGACGATGCTCGGCAGATTCGGGCGTGGATCGAGCAGCCAGATCTGGCTCTTGGTGGCAAAGGCGTGCGAGCGCTCCTGCATGATAGAAGAGCCTTCGCCATAGTCTTCGCCCACGATTATCAGCGCGCCCCCCGTCACCCCACCAGAGGCGAGATTGGCCAGTGCGTCGGACGCGACGTTAGTGCCGACGGTGGATTTAAAGGTCACGGCACCGCGAATCGGATAGTGAACCGAGGCTGCCAGCATCGCCGCGGCGGCCGCCTCTGAGGCATTGGCCTCGAAATGTACGCCGAGTTCGGCCAGTATGTCCTGCGCGTCGGCCAGCACATCCATCAGGTGTGAGATCGGTGCGCCCTGGTAGCCGCCGACGTAGCCGACGCCGTTTTCCAACAGCGCCTTGGTGATGGCGAGAATGCCCTCGCCGCGGAAGGTCTCACCGGCACCTATTTTAAGTTGTTGTACCTCGGCGGCAAACGAGCGCTCTGCCATGGCTGCGGGGGCTCCTGTCGGGAAGATCGGGCGGCAAGGCCATCAGTACATCACACCCGTACGGATCGAACAAGCTGGCACGGGCTCAATGCCTGCCGACACTCGCAAGCGTTTGATCCAGTGAAAGGGCGAGTTTATCGACCAGCTCATCAATCTGCGAATCACCGACGATAAATGGCGGCGCCAACAACACGTGATCACCGTATTCGCCGTCGATCGTACCGCCCATCGGATAGATCATCAGTCCGTTTTCAAATGCGGTTCTTTTCAACACCGCGTGCACGCGCTGCACCGGATCAAACGGCTCTTTGCTGGCGCGATCCGCGACGACTTCCAGGCCGATAAACAGACCGCGCCCACGGATTTCGCCCACGTGCGGGTGATTGCCAAATCGCTGCTGCAATGCGGTCATCAGTTGCTGTCCGCGGCGGTTGACGTTGTTCAGCAACTCGCCCTGCTCGATCTCACTTAAGACGGCGACGCCAGCGGCGCAGGCCGCCGGATGCGCGAGATAAGTGTGGCCGTGCTGAAAAAAACCACTGCCCTTTTCGATTGCGGCATAGATCCGGGCGCTGCAGAGCATGGCGCCCAGCGGCTGCACACCGGCACCCAGGCCCTTGGCGATACAGACAATGTCTGGCACGGTATTTTCGGCCTCGGCGGCGAACAGCGTGCCGGTTCTGCCCATACCGCACATCACCTCATCGAAGATCAGCAACACGCCATAGCGATCGCAGATCTCGCGAATGCGACGAAAGTAGCCCTCTGGCGCGGTCACAGCGCCGAGTGTCGCGCCGACTACCGGCTCGACCAGAAACGCCGACACCGAGCCGGCGCCGAGTTCGAGAATTTTCTTTTCCAGCAAATTAGCCACACGCTGACCATACTGCACCGGCGTTTCGTCATCAGCACCCCAGCGCCAGTAATGACAGGCTTCAATGTGGTGCATGGCATTGCTCAGCAGCGGTTGAAACTGCTTGCGCCGCCACAGGTTTCCGCCGGCCGACAGCGCGCCGAGGGTGTTGCCGTGATAGCTCTGCAGACGGGCGATGACGTGCTCTCGCTGCGGCTCGCCACGTTCCAGATGATATTGCCGAGCCAGTTTGATCGCCGCCTCGACCGCCTCCGACCCACCGCTGACAAAATACACCCGGTCGATATCGGTCGGCGCGCGCTCGATCAGCATGTCGGCGAGCTGCTCGGCAGGCTCTGAGCTAAAAAAGCTGGTATGCGCGTAGGCCACGCGGTTCAACTGCGC
>CAZYDV010000519.1:0-3328 GCA_964646405.1 uncultured Granulosicoccaceae bacterium
TTTGCCTGTCGCTCGGCATCGATATCTTCAACGCTGCCGATCACTGTGCCGTTGATCGTATTTTCATCTACGGCCAGCGTGAGCCTGGGTTCATTGGATGTAAAACCAGCTTCGCTGGTATGTTTGATCGTCAGGCGATTTCCGGCGACCGTCTCTGCTATGGACTCGACGCCGTTCTGATCGGTGGCAATGGAGTCGAACTGCCATTGCGCGAGCATGCCGGTTTCATCGTGGGGCAGTGCGCTGCGATAGCTTGCGGAAAATTCTACAGAAGTTCGAACGTCCGAGAAAATTCGTGCGTTGTAAAGCGTACCCTGGAAGATCTGGGAAGTATCGAAACTTCCTTCCTGAGAATCCTGCTCCTGGCCAAATAACATCGTACCTCCGACGTCCGTGGTGTAGGTCGGTGTGAAACCGGTCGTTTGATCGACTTGCTGGCCATCGACATAGACGACCACATCGCCGGCCGTGTTGTCCCAGCTAAAACCGATAGAGTGGATTTTTCCGTCGAGCAGTGTGCTGTAGTCGAATGTTGCCGAGTTGAACGTTTGAGTAATTTCGTTGATTACCAGTTCAAGCTCGCCGGTGGCGGTGAGTGCCAGCTTCAATTCATTATCGCTGATCGCTTTGGCGTAAGAGAATAATGTCTGCTCTGTGCCTGATTGAGTGCTTGCAAACTGAATCTCGACACTCAGTGACGTGCGTCCGCCCAGCAGCGCCGACCCGTCATCTGCTAGCAGGTAAGTGTCGTTGCCGGAGACTTCATTTATTTGCAGCCCGCCGCGGCCTGTGGAAAAAACGAGCGCGTCGGACCGTTCTACTGCACCGATATCGACGCTGCCATCGCGCACGTGACCCCGTTGATCGTTTGCCGGTGCACCCGTCGCAGTACCGGCGTCTACAGCCGGACTGCCAGCTTGCAATGTGTGAGTCTGGGTGGTGCCGCCGGTACTACCGATCGGGTATAGCAACGGGTCGATCGGGCTGGCTTCGGTTCCAACCTGATTGCCGTTGACGCCATTGATCAGTATTGCTTGCGCATCGCCATTGCCGATCAGGTTGTTGCCCAGGTCGTTAATGATGGCCAGTGCAGGTGCGCTCAGGTCGTCCTCTCCAAAGCCGTTGTCGGAGATGTTCGCAGCGATAATGGTGTTGCTGATATTGAGTGTGCCGTTGGAAACTACCCGTACTGCTCCGGTATTGAATTCGCTGTGGTTGGTTACGGTGACGTTCGTCAGGGTAGCATTTGCACCGCCCTGTACGAGCAACGCGGCACCTGGCTGGTTGGTACCCGCGGCATTGTTACTCAGCGTAGTATTGGTGGCGGTCAGTGTGCCGGCAGTGGAGAGCGCGCCGCCACCGGCATTGCTGGTGCTGTTGCCAATGAATGAACTGTCGTTGACTGTTGTACTGGCGCCACTGGCAGTGTGAATGGCGCCGCCGGCATTGTTGGTGGCAGTGTTCGAGTCGAACTCGGTTGTGGTTATGACGAGCGTGCCCCGGTTCAGGATAGCGCCACCATTACCGTTGGTCGCTGTATTGCTGAGGAACGTGCTGTCGCTGATCGTTGTGCTGGAACCGATGCCCGTGTTAATGGCCCCACCGGGGTTGCTGACGGTAGTGTTTGAGTCGAACTCGGTTGCGGTTACAACCAGTGTGCCATCGTTCTGGATGGCGCCACCAGGATTGTTTGTCGCTGTGTTGTTGTATAAGCGAACGGTATCGAGTGTGACCGCCGCACTGGCATCAATGCGTATCGCCGAACCCGCAACGGATCCACTGGCGTTTTGCAGTGTGAGGTTCTGCAGTTCCACAGTGCCGGACTGTACATCTAACAATCGATCTGACATACCTGAACCATCGATTATCGTATTGCCAGTGCCGTCACCAGTGATGGTGATATCGCTGCTAATATCGATGTCGCCGCCTGCAGCGCTGGTCAGCGTGTAGGTACCCTCGGGCAGGGTGATGGTGTGTGAACCACCGATAGAGTTGGCTGCGAGGATTGCCTCGCGCAGAGATATACCATCGCCTCCATCGAAGAATTCCAGTGCCGTTGGAGAGACGGTAAAACCGTTGACCAGATCAGCCGTAGTGGTCACGGTGATACTGTCCAGCGTGCCTTGCCAGTCATCCTGTAGTTGTTCAGAAAAAGGCGTCTCCGCCTCAATGGGCCCGGTGCTGTGTTCCAGCTCCCAATCGGCCTGAGATTTCGCATGGCCTGTGACGTCATCGCTGGCGGCGACGTCGGTGCCAGTGACACCTGCCAGAATGTCGATAAATTGGTTGCCTGTATCACTGGCTGCGACGTTGCAGCCGTAGATCAGCAGATCAGCATCGTCTGCCAGCGCGGCTCGCCAGTTGGCCACTTCGGACTGACGATCAACCAGTGCTGCTGTGTCGAGTAGGGTATTGCCAAGATTGACAGCGCCATCGCTGCCGTGCGAAACGATATGAATGGCTGCGATATCAGTGTGACCTGCAAGCACTTCTCCGATGCGTGCTATGCCGTCTTCATCGCTGTCGATAAGCGAGAACTCGTAGCGGGTGGATGGATCGCTGTTTTCCGCGAGATCCTGAATGAACTGCTCGTAGCCTGTGGTGGCAGAATCAATAAAGATCAGTTCGGTGCGCTGGGGTGTCGGTGAATTGTCGGCAAAGTCCAGTTGTGCCGTTGCGTTGTCACTATCCGGGTCCGAGAGTGGGTCGGGCAGGGCGAAGCTTCCGAGCAAAATGTCGGCAGAGAAAAGCACCCGTGGTTCCAGAAGCTCCAGTAGTGAGCGGCCAGATCGGCGGGAATGGGGTTGTTTAGATTTTTTGTCGCTCACAACTATTCAGTGAGTTTTTTAATTTTGTCGCCCGTCGCTCGCCCCTTAGAGGCGGTTGTCTCACCCATGCCATGCTGTTGAATCAGGCATTTAGCAAGCCAGCTGACCATCTGCGTCATATAGGGCTAACCTCTGTTTAACTGCTATCGCCGGAACTATTCCCGGTGACCATGCAATACGAGTATTAGTGTGGCAAGAGTTCTGCCGCTCAGATGCGGCTGCGGTACAAAAGGAGAGGTAGGCGCAGGTTGTGAGAGTTTCTTCGCGCTTTTCTGGTTAATACTTCCAGGTAAACTGCTGCCAGCCGTCGATGGCATGGATTTGAAAATACGGCCGAATGACCGCTTTGACTGCCCGGCGCTGTGACAGTGAATTGACTTAGGATGGGCTATCAGTAGCGGCGATCGGTCGATAACCGGGTGCTTTCGAATGTCTATTTGTTTGCGTTGAAGAGATCCTCGACATCGTCGCCGGCTCGTTCATCGCGTTTTTTGCCACCC
>CAZYDV010000520.1:0-3320 GCA_964646405.1 uncultured Granulosicoccaceae bacterium
TCGTCGGGACGGTCAGGCGTGATGTTCAGCGCCATCGCGTGCGCGCATCATCGCCAGTGGCTGTTCCCGCGAGCCGCAGACAGAATTGATTCAAGCGGTTTCTACTGCCTTGACGAAAGCGTCGGCCGACTGGCGAATGTCGTCTAGGGATTTATCGTGGGTGAACAATGCCGAGCCGAGGCCAAAGCCGTTCGCGCCGGCGCTGCGATAGGCGCCGAGGTTATCGGGCGTGATGCCACCGACTGGGAGTAACTGTGTGTTTGTCGGCAATACCGCTCGCATGGCTTTCACCACCGCCGGAGTGATCAGCTCGGCTGGAAACAGTTTTAGCGCATCCGCTCCCAGTGCCAGTGCATTGAAGGCCTCACTGGGTGTGGCAACCCCCGGTACGTAGGCTGCATGGTGATGTTGTGCGGCCTTGGCAACCGCCTCCGAGAGATTGGGCGCGACAATTAATCGGCCGCCGGCCTCGACGGTGTTGGCGACGTCCTCGGCGGTCAGCACGGTGCCTGCACCCACCAGAACCCCGGGCAGGTGCTGGCCGATCATGCTGATGCTCTCGAACGGCTCGGGTGAGTTGAGTGGTACTTCGATGATGCCAAAGCCCGCATCGACCAGTACCTCTGCGGTGGCTGTGGCCTGATCCGGGGTTATCCCTCGCAGTATCGCGACCAGTGGCAGCGCGGCAAACCGCTGTTGCCAGGCCAGTGTGGCGTCGTTCATTTGATTAGTCCTGCGCGTGCGGCGATTTCCAGATGGCCGCGGGCAACCTGTCCGCTGGCGGCGGCCTGTGATGCCTGGCCTGCGATCGACAGCGCGATAGCGTATCGATCGCACAATGCGCCTCGACCAATAATGGTGACAGAGTCAGGGCGGGTGTCGGGCAACTGTCGGTTGACCTCATAGCCGATTAGCAAGCCGGATAAATAGTCGGCGCCTTCATCAGCGGCGAGATCATTGAAAAGGGCCAGGGTGCGTGCTGAGAACAGCGTGGCCAGAAGATTACGCTCGGAGGCGCCGGTGCGAACGCCGCGTTCGAATGCGCGGCGACAAAAATCCCCATCCTGTATGGTTTTACCAAGAATGGTGTGGTGGCGCAGTGCAGCGTAGACGTCGCCCGTCATGCTGGTGGTAAAGCGGGTGACGCAGGCGTCGCTTACCTCGACCCACTTGCTGTGGGTGCCGGGCAGCAAATAGTGTGCGTTAGCTTGTGTGGCACTGCCAGCGATGTGTCCGATAATCTCTGTCTCCTCGCCGCGCAGGACGTCGGGGTAGTTGGCGTTTGTCCGGCAGGCCAGTCCGGTAATAAACCAGGCGTTGGGGAATCGGCTGCTGATTAGCGGGTGCAGTGATGCCGCGAGCGCGTCGGCGCCGGCTGGTGCATCGAGATAGGGGGTTTCCTGCCATCCGTTGCGGCTGGTGATCATGCCGGACATCACGATGGGCAGTGGACCGACACGCTGCCACCGTCGAAGGTTTGCCTCTAGCTGTTGCTCAAATCCGTTTGCGGTGATAGCGGTGATGCCATCACTGGTGTCGGTTGAGTCGAGTATCTGCCCGTCGCGTGCGAGCAGGTAGGCGCGCAAACTGGTAGTACCCCAGTCTATGCCTATCAGAACCGGTGTCGGATGGTCGCTCAAGCTGTTTTTTTGTCGCCACTGAAGAATAGCGGAGTATACAACGTGTGGGTTCAGGCGCAGGGGACGCTGGTGTCAGGGCGACCACGGCACGACGGCTGTTCGTCGACCCCCCGCGGTGTGTGCAGGTAGAATGCGAGCCTGAAACGCGCGTGGAACTGGCTCGCGGCCTGTCTGTCAACCTGTGGAATATTCGCCATGCTCAATCATCCCGATCGTTTGTTTCCGGCTGAGGCCAGTGCGCGCGCCATTGCCAGGCGATTGTTCGAGTCGGTCGAGCGGTTGCCGATTGTCAGTCCTCACGGTCACACTGATCCCGCCTGGTTCGCGATGAATGAGCCGTTTCCGGATCCGTCGCGCTTGCTGATCGTACCCGATCACTATGTATTGCGTATGCTTCACTCACAGGGTGTAGCGCTCGAAACACTCGGCATTCGGCCACTCGATGACGACCACAGCACCGAAGTCGATGGCCGCGAGATATGGCAGGTTTTCGCCGTGCACTATCATTTGTTTCGCGGTACACCGACGCGCCTGTGGCTCGATCACACCTTTGAATTTCTGTTCGGCCTGGAAGAGCCGCTAAGCGAGGCAAATGCCGATCGGTACTACGATGTCATTGCCGATTGTCTGCAACGCGATCAGTTTCGACCGCGGGCGCTTTTCGAATCGTTCAATATCGAAGTGATTGCCACCACCGAGTCACCGCTCGATGAACTGCAACACCATCAGCGGATTCGCGATAGCGATTGGCACGGCAATGTCATCACCGCCTATCGTCCCGATCCGGTTGTCGATCCGGACGCACGGGGGTTTGCCAGCAACCTGGAACGTTTTGCGCAGCTATCTGGCGAGAACGTGGATAGCTGGGCGGGCTATTTGAACGCCCACCGTCGGCGACGTGAATTCTTCGCCTCGATGGGCGCGACTTCCACCGATCACGGCCACCCCAGCGCGCACACGGCGGATTTGTCGCAGGCCGAGGCGGCGGCACTCTACGACAAGGTCCGTAGTGGTCGGGCAGGGCCGGAAGAACGCGAACTGTTTCGCGCTCAGATGCTGACCGAAATGGCGGCGATGTCTGTCGATGACGGGCTGGTGATGCAGATTCATCCGGGGTCGATGCGCAATCACCAGCCACAGGTATTCGAGCGTTTTGGGCCGGACATGGGCTTCGATATTCCAACGTCGACAAACTACGTGTCTGCACTGAAGCCACTGCTCGATCGATTTGGTACTCACCCGGATTTTTCGTTGATTTTGTTCACCCTCGACGAGACAGCTTATTCGCGTGAACTGGCGCCGCTTGCCGGTGTCTATCCGAGTGTCAGGCTCGGCCCGGCGTGGTGGTTTTTCGATGCGCCGGATGGCATGCTTCGCTATCGAGAGCTCGTCACCGAGACGGCGGGTATCTACAATACCGCCGGATTCAATGATGATACCCGGGCGTTTCCATCGATCCCTGCAAGACACGATATGGCGCGCAGAATTGACTGTGCATGGCTGGCCGGCATGGTGGCCACGCACCGCTTATCAGAACATGAAGCAGCAGACATCGCGGTGGCACTGGCCGGCGATCTTGCGCGCCGCGCCTATCGACTTCCGCAGGCAGTGTGATGCGACTGAACGAATCGGCGCTTGGCCGCGCAGGCAGCAAAGTACAACTGCCTGTCTATGCACGAG
>CAZYDV010000521.1:0-3316 GCA_964646405.1 uncultured Granulosicoccaceae bacterium
GAACACTCAATTTTTGCCGTTTTCATGAACGCGCTGGAAGATCAGTTGGCAGCGGCGGGATACAGCCTGGTGATCGCAACGCATCGCTTCGATACGGCCACCGAGCTCAAACGCTGCAACGAGGTGTTGAGACTCGGCGCCGAGGCGATCATTGTGTCGGGCTCCCGCCACGATCCCGGCCTGGCCGCGCTGCTGCACAGCGCCGCCGTGCCCTGCCTGTATACCAGCGTCTACGATCGCACGGCCGAGTTTGCGTCGATGGGTTACGACAACCGCGGGCTTGGCGCGCGTGCTGTTGAATATCTGGCATCGCTCGGTCACCGACATATCGCCGTTATTCATGGTCCGATGGATAACAACGATCGCATGGGGCTGCGCGTCTCTGGCGTGGGCGATGCGCGCGATGCGAATCCCGAGCTCACCATCGACTTACATGAAGCGGAAATCGGCGCGCAATCCGGTGCTGCGATTGCAGGACACTGGTTTGAAACAGGTCGGTCACCCGACGCGTGTCTATGCCTTGCAGATGTCTTCGCCCTCGGCGTGCTGCTGGAAGCACAGCGCCATCGCATCGTCGTTCCCGATCAAATGTCAGTGATGGGCTTTGAAGACATCGAGTGGGCACGCGAATGTGCACCGCGATTGACGACCATTGCACTGCCGTCAGTGCAAATGGGTAAGGCCGCAGCAACCGCGATCGTCAATCATCTGGATCACAGCCAGCCGCTGGATCATCAGCAGTTTTATGCGGAGATTGTGGTGCGGGAGTCGACGGCATCGAGCAAGCGCTCGATTGTTTGATTGTTTGCTGCTTGTGAGGGTATTGCACCTCGCTCACGCGTCGGGTTACCAGGCTGGTACTGCATCAACGGGTAACCCGCAGCGTCAGCAAGGCAAGTACGTCGTCTCGCTCACGCGTCGGGTTACCAGGCCGGCGCTGCGTCTACTGGTAACCCGCAGCGTCAGCAAGGCACGTGAGTCGCCTCGCTCACGCGTCGGGTTATCAGGTGGGCACTGCGTCAACGGGAAGCCCGCAGCCTGAGCAAGGCAACTGAGTCACCTCGCCAACGCATCGGTTCGCCAGGCTGCCACTGCATCAACTATTCTCCCGCTTCATCTGCATCGCAATCACCAACACCTGACGCAGCGCATCGGTCTGAAAGCGCTCACGATGCGTCACGATCCAGAAGCGCCGTGACAGGGCTTTTTTCAATCCGGCAGACAGGCCCGGCACTTCACACAACTCGCCGTTGTCCAGTTCATCCTGAATCGCGCGCCGGCTGATGCAACTGAGCCAGTCGCTGTTGCGAATACAGCGCTTCTGGGCTTCGGGGTCATCGAGCTCGAGTGCGACGGTGGGCTGTGGAATCAGTGGGACGATCGCGCGCAGGAACAACTCGCGGCTACCCGAACCCGGTTCGCGCAGCACCCAGGCGGAGTCCGCCAGACGCTGTTCGAGCGCCTTGCGACTCTTGAACACCGGGTGTCCGCTGCGCGCGATGACGCATAGTTCATCATCGAGCCATGCTTTTTTCTCCAGTGTCGGGTCCAGCACGTCGCCCTCGATAAACGCGCAGTCGAGCTCAAAGCGGTGAATTCGACGGATCAATTCCTCGCTGTTTACCACCGTGAGGTTCACCTGCAGGCCGGGAATCTCTTGACTGCACCGACGCAGCAAATCGGGCATGACGAACGGGCCCACAGTGCGCGATGCGCCCAGTGTGAGCTGTGTCTGCGGGTAGGCACCGGCACTGACCAGTTCGGCAATCTCGCTGGCTCGATCGACCATCTCGATCGCCCTTGGCAGCAGCGACTCGGCAACCTTGGTGCGGACCAGCCGCCTGCCGTGCCGCTCGAACAGTTCGCAACCGAGTGCAGACTCAAGCTCCTGCATCGCCATGCTGATCGCCGATTGAGTGCGGGAGAGACTGCTGGCGGCCGCTGAGGCACTGCCCAGTCGGGCCACTTCTACAAATGCCTCAAGCTGACGCAGGGTGAAGCGATGGCGCGTCGAGAGGTCTTTATCTGCAACGGCGGTGCTGGACTGATCTGCCCGATGCGCACGCGAGACTCGCTTTTTCATATAAGTAATATTGATATGTAGTGCCAATATTACTCAATATTATAGATGTGTTCGATTGATTACACTATGGTTGCCAGCGTCGATTTAACACTGCCGCCTAAGAGCGGATTGTTGTTGAACTGAAGCCAGCCGGGTATTTGAGTTCGATACGAGCAAAGCACAGTCACAGCGTGACATTGTGATAACAGGAGCCTCTATGCACGGGTACAACCAGAGTGGGTCGGCAAACAGAAAGCTCGGTGTCTTTTTGAAAAGCCGATCAGAATGGAACGAAGTGGTTGCCGAGCAAATTGCTGAAAAGGATGGTCTTGTCCTAACTGATAAACACTGGGACATCATAAATTTTGTTCGAACGGAATTTTATGCCAATCAGGGGATTGTGCCGCAGGAGCGCAGCATCAAGCGCGCGATGGAGCGGCAGTGGGGAACACCGGTTGCAGAATCTCAACTGGACAGATTGTTCCCGGGTGGATCTACCCAGGGTGCGAGAGTGGCCGGCTGTATCACGATAACGACGGTCAGGGATCTACTGGCGCTGAAAGGCGACGCAGTGTGGTCAGTCAGTCCAGAGGAGACGGTTTTCGATGCACTTGTTGCGCTGTCGGAGCGCAACATCGGTGCTCTGATGGTCGTGGAGAATGATGCACTGGTTGGCGTTGTATCTGAGCGCGACATCACTCGCAACGCGTTGCTGAAAAACTGGTCGCCACAAAAAACAACCGTTGCCGAGATCATGTCTGATGAAATAGTCACCGTCACACCGGATCAGACGCTGGAAGCGTGTATGGCCGTGATGATCGAACGGCGATTCCGTCATTTGCCGGTAGTTGAGCAAAGCCGTATCGCAGGCGTGCTGTCGATGCCGGATTTGGTCAATGTGATCGTTGAACAGCAGAAGTTCACTATTTCCAGGTTGGCTGCCTGACGCGGATCAGTGTTATCGCACGATTACCAACTTTATCGATTAAAGCCCAGATTCAATCCCAGCCCGATCAGTATGCCACCGCCCACGCGATTGGCCAGCTGACTGGCGCCAGGCGAGGCGAGTAAAAGCCGGCTCACTTTTTCAGCCAGCAATACGCAAATCAGATCGGCGCTGGAAAAGGCAAAATTTATGATTGTACCCAGAATCAGTAATTGCCCCCAAAGCGGCAACGCTGCTGCTGGATCGGTAAACTGTGGAAGAAACGCAACATAGAACAGGGCCGTTTTCGGATTCAGAATTTCCACCAG
>CAZYDV010000522.1:0-3281 GCA_964646405.1 uncultured Granulosicoccaceae bacterium
GTCATTTGGGCCAGCTCTTCTTCGCTCACCCCCATGGCGTCGGCGATGGCCTTGTGCTCGCGCCAGATTGGCGCACGGCCGGGCTGATGCGCGAGTACCGAGTGCATCGCCCGCTCTATATGGGGCCAAAGCGATTTCATCGCCGTCGGTATTTCGCTGTTGCCGGAGAAATCGTGTATGCAGCGATGAAACGCAATGTCTGCCGCAACCATCGCGGGGACGTCGCTGCCGCTGGCGGCTTTGCTGCCGGCAGTGATCAGTTGCGCCAGATGGTCGCGTTCAGCCCGGGTTAGTGTTTTGGCAGCAGCCAGCGCTGCGGCCAGCCGATCCAGCGCGCCGCGCACCTGATAGAGCGCCAGCAGGCGATCGGCATCGATAGGGGCAACCATCTGTCCCTTGCGTCCGCGATCGACCACCAGCCCCTCGTGTTTGAGCAGCTTCAGTGCGTGGCTGATTGGCTGGCGGCTGACACCCAGCCGTTGTGCCAGATCTGCCTGTGCCAGCGGCGAACAGGGCGACAACTCGCCCGAGACAATCGCGGCTCGCAGTGCCTCGTGGGTCTGTACGGTGAGATCGGCGCGCTCGGGCAGGGCTTGCATAATGATATTTTGGAATTCGGAATTCCAAAATGCTAGCGTGGCGGTGCGCGGGTTGTCAACAAAAGGCGTGGCTTTTGGCGAATTTGGTGGCCACATCCCTTTAATCGCGCTCAAGTCATCCGTGTCGCAGCCGCTAACGCGCGCTGGGCGGGGAGTTGCCGTTCACATTTTGCACAACGAGAGGAGAGAACAATGCTGGCAATGGTTGCAGATCCGGGTAGTAAGCTGGCGGAAGATAGCGCCAACGATCCTGCCATTCGCCTCTCCGAAGTCATTTCTGCGATGTCCTACGCGCTGGATGTCACCGGCGGGCAACCCGAAAATCACGCGGTGCGAAGCTGCATCATCGGGCAGCGTATGGCCGCCGAACTGGGCTTAAGCAGCGACGAGCGCGACGCGCTCTTCTACGCTATGTTGCTCAAGGATCTGGGCTGTTCCAGCAATGCCGCCCGCATGTGTGAGCTGTTTCGAGCCGATGACAGAATCGTCAAGCTCAGTATTCGCCTGATCGACTGGACCAGCCAACTCACCACGGCCCGTTTTTCACTGGGTCACGCCAATCCCGGGGCCCGATTTGATCAGCGGCTATTGGCGATACTGGGTATTGCCGCCAACAAAGATGAAGCCAGCCGTGGCTTGATCAAAGTCCGCTGTGAACGCGGAGCGGACATCACCCGTCTGATGGGGTTTCCGGAACAGACGGCACAGACGATTCTAAGCCTGGACGAGCACTGGAACGGCGCCGGACAACCACTGGGCCTGCAGGGGCATGAAATACCACTGCTCGGACGCATCGCCTCACTGGCGCAAACCATGGAAGTGTTTGTCAGCAGCGATGGAATCGATGCCGCCTGTGGTGTTGCGCAAAGACGCGGTGGCAAATGGTTTGACCCGGAGCTTGTCGATCTGTTTCGGCTGATGGCGACGCGACGCAGCTTTCAGATTGATCTGACTCACCCCGATCCACGAACCTTGTTGCAGACACTTGAGCCGCAGGACAATATGCGCATCGTCGATGGCGACACTTACGATCGAGTGGCGTTGGCGTTCAGCCAGGTGATCGACGCCAAGTCGCCCTGGACGTTGCGTCACTCCGAAGGCGTTGCCGACATCGCAGTCGGTATTTCCGCTGAGCTTGGGCTATCGTCTGAGCATCAGTCAGAGATTTATCGCGCTGGCTTGTTGCACGATATCGGCAAGCTTGGTGTATCGAATCTGGTGCTGGACAAAAAAGGCAAGCTTAGCGACGAAGAATTTAAACAGATGCGCGCACATGCCATGCATACGCAAAAGATCCTGTCACGCGTTTCGGCATTCAGACGATTTGCCGACTACGCCAGTGCCCATCACGAGCGCCTCGACGGCAAGGGCTATCACCGTGGACTGGCAGGGGAAGATGTAGCGCTGGAGGCGAGAATTCTCGCCGTCGCTGATGTCTGTGAAGCACTGACTGCAGATCGTCCGTACCGCAGGGGTATGCCGGCCGAACAGGCGCTTGAGATTATTCGGGCAGACACCGGCACGGCGTTTTGTCCGGAGGTCTCGGAGGCATTTATGCAATATCAGGATAAGACGGATCTGTTTGATCGCTTGAAACAGAGATCTGTCGCAGCCTGACGTGACGGCGCAAGCAGGATCCCGCCGGATGCACTTGAAACAATAGCGCAACGGCTTTGGGTAACATAAAGCAGTGGATCGTGGCAGGCCGGCCCACTACACTTGGCGTTTTTTTGGATCGTTATGAGCGCATCAACCATTGCCTACTTTGGCTACGGCTCGTTGGTCAATCTGGGGTCTCTGCGAACGCCGTACATCAGTGCGCACCGGGTGACGCTTACGGGCTGGAAACGGGCATGGCTTGCCCGGCCGAAAGTGGCGGGCAGCTTTGCCAGTGATGACGGGCTGGCCTTTTTGTCAGTCGTTGCAGCGCCGGGTGCGCAGATCGATGGCCTGCTGATCACCGATCACGCAAGCAGTCTGGCATCACTTGATGAGCGCGAAGCGTTGTATTCGCGCGTCAAATTGAACGCCGATGATCTGCACCATCACGATGATCCTGTCGCCACCGATGATCGCTTTTTATATGTGGCTGATGAACCGCCGGCGCATGGCGAAGCTGGAATTCTAAGATCCTACCTGGATGTTGTGATGCAGGGGTATTTACAGCAATTTGGTGAAGATGGACTTGCGCGCTTCATGCAAACGACGCTGAATTTTGACTGTCCAATCTTTGAGGATCGTGAAGCGCCGCGTTATCCGCGGGCCACCACACTGAGTCGTCACGAGGTCGAATTGTTCGCAAAGTTGCGCTAGCGATACCTGGTTGGGTGTGGTGTGCCATGCCCTCGCGCGGTGATAAGCCGAAGCATATTCCGTGCTGTTTAAAACAACCCAAAGTACTCTGTCTGCTCCCATTCTGAAATCGCCATCTGGTAGCGATCCCATTCGGCACGTCGAATGCGGGCCAGATAGTCAACAAAGCTATCGCCGAGCTGTTCGCGCAGGAACACCGAGGCTTCGAATGCTTCAATGGCCGCCAGCAGACTGCCTGGCAGGCGTGTGGCGGTGCTGTCGTAGGGGGTTTCTGCCGCGGCCGGCGCCTGTAGCTTGCGATCGATGCCATCCAGCCCGGACAGGATCTGACTGGCGAAATAGTAGTATGGGTAGATAGTATAGCATATA
>CAZYDV010000523.1:0-3267 GCA_964646405.1 uncultured Granulosicoccaceae bacterium
CGGAGACGGCGGTGCGGCCGCCTCATCAATGATTCTGACATTGCCGACCGCACCGGCCTTCAGAACGTTGAGCTCCTGAGATTTATTTAACAGTTGAACATAGATTTGTTGCGTAACTTCAACATCGCGCGTCAGTCGCAAGACTTCCTGCTGTGTTGCAGGCATGGATTCGATCGCCGATGACAGTTTGGTTTTTTCATCGGACAACCGCCCCTTCTTTTCAAGCAGGGCGTTGTAGCGCGGGTGATTTCTGGTGTACAGGCGCGACAGTTCCGTCTCTTCGAGTGACAGCTCACTGATCTGGGCATCGAGCGCGACGATTCGTTGCAATACTGATTGTGCCTCCAGATCCAGGTTGACCGATTTATTTTCCAATCGGTAAGCATTGAGCTCACTCTCGGCAACGCCTAACTGTTCCTGAATTTTTGGCAGTTGCGCCTGCATGAACTCCAGACTGCGCTCGGCCTCCTCTGCACTGCGCCCGATATTCTGTCCGACATAGGCCTGCACGATACGATCGACAATCTGTTGGCTCGTCTGTCTGGATGGCGACACCATCGACACCTGCAGTATCCCGGTCTTTCGCGATTTCTCCGATACTGACAAACCCTTTCGAATACGCCCTACCGCGGACAGCGGCGTCGTTCGACTGACGACAAACTTGACTCCCTGCGCCGCAACCAAATCACTGATCAGAATCGAAAAGTCGCTCTCGGGAATCTCCAGTAGTTCACCAACACGCCCCTGGACAACACTCTCGTCAGGCAGTGCGATACTGTAATTGCCAGCACCCTCGGCCACGACGGCAAGCTTTGCCCCCAGCCATTGGTCGGGCACGTTAAGCTCGGCAAGATCGATCGTCTCTTCGTGCCAGGCATAACTGCTCAGAAATCCCCAGTTGGGACGCGGCACATCATGGCGCAGCAGGAAGTCCCCCACCACAGGCAGTCGCACGGGCTCTGCTCTGATATCGAGATTCAACTCTTCTATCACGCGCCCCAGCACCATCCGCGACTTGATGATCTCAATCTCGGTGATCGCCTCGGACTCGGTGGCAAATATCTCCGCGATGTCCGATGAGAGTGCCATGCCGCCATTACGCGGCTCCAGTTGCACCAGCGCATCAGCCCGATATACCGGTTGCATCAGATTGGCTGCGACAATACCGCCGAGTATGAACAAGGCGGTGATGGCAATGATCAGCTTCTTGCGCGCCCAAAGCAAAATCAACGGCTGATAGATATCATCCGTGTCATTGCCGGCTTCGAGAATCTGTACGGGTTTATTCATGACTCAGTCCAGCTTTCCGATCCACAGGGCCAAGTCTTCCCTCAATTGAGCGAAGACCGCCTGATACATTTCTATAGACTGTCGATGCGGATCGGGTAGATCGCGCTGACTCGACCAGTGCCCCATAAGCATAGTGCGCCCTGCCACTTCTGGGGTGCAATCTTGAATAGATTGAATGTGGTCACGTTCCATCACGAGAATTAGCTCATGCCCATGCAGCAATTCGTCGGTGACGAGCTTTGATCTGTGAGTCGACAGATCGTATCCCTCGGCACGGGCAATCTCCATGACGATTTCGTCGGCGGGCCGGTTTGGGGGAGCAGCGGTGCCGGCGGTGTCAATATTGCAGCGAGGCAATGATTTTTGAAGAACAGCGCCAGCGTAAGGTGATCGACAAATATTTCCGGTGCACACGACGAGCACCGATGATAGGTTCAATTTCTGCGGTCCAATAGAATCAGCGTATTCAAGATACCCAAGCTTGGGATTATATTGGATATCACACGATTCCAGCGCGCCGCAGGGGCCGAGGTTACGTAGACGACATCATTGGAAATCAAAGGGAAACGCGTACCCAGCAAAAAAGCCAGTGGATCCGTGGCATCGAGCTGATAAACATTAACGCCGTTGTCAGGCAACGCTCTGAACACAAAGACGCCACTCGCATTGGCACTTCTTTTATCAATACCCCCGCTGCGTGCCAGCGCATCGGTAAGACTGATACGTCTGGTACCCGGCAGCGGTACCGGTCCGGGTTGGCCCACTTCTCCAAGCACATAAACGCCATGCCCGATCGCTTCAGGCACCACAACGATATCATCGGCCTCGAGACGCGGATTTTGCCGCTTGTCACCCTTAGTCAGATATAGCTCCAGATTCAACACATATTCAATGTCATCTCGAAGCAACTTTACGCGTTGCAAATCGGCAAGCTCGCTGAAACCCTGCGCCAACTCCACGGCGTCCATCAGCGAGGTGGGAATGTTGGTGACGGGTATCGATCGCGGCACCTTCACTGCACCCGTGACGTGAATCCGTTTGGAACCGAATTTGGCCACTGACACGTCGACCTGCGGATTCGGAATGACATTGCTCAGCCCGGCAGCAATCGCGCGCCGTACCTCGGTTACCGTTTTGCCGGCGACCTGCAAGGTACCGATAAACGGATAGAAGATTGACCCATCCGTATGCACCGTGTTGCCAGCCTCGGCCGGCGTGCGAAGCGGACCGGCCGGGATGGTCAGCTGCGGGTGATCCCAAACCACAATACTGAGCACGTCGCCGCGGCCAATGCGATAGTCCCAGCGCGTCAACGACGCTGGTGGCGGCGAGCTGGCCGTGGCGGCCGGCAGTGCCAGCTCATCCGCTGCACTCAGCACATTCGCGTCGATCGCAATCGCGTTGACATTGGGTGGCAGTCCGGAGCCGCCTTCGACGTCGACGCCAGGGAGTCCGGATTGGCGCATAGTGGCGCAGCCACTCATGACCAATGCAAGCGCAGACAGCCAACAGATTATGCGTAGTCTCGTCATCCGGAAAATTCAGGCAGGTTTTTGGTAAAACAAGATGGGCCAGTCGCGCGAAAAATAATCGCAACATCTGGTGCTTTGGACTGTTCCGCAGCCCGCCAGAATGATAAGGGCAAACATTGCTTCTTGTACATTACTCTTTACAAGATTTTCATCCCTGCTACACAAACGTCATGAAACACTGTAACAATTACGCAACCCCATGAAACGCAGCACGCCAATGTCCCGACAACCAAGTAATAACCCTTAGGAATAAACGGTACCTGTCCTCAGGCCGGGGCCTTTCATCTGGCGATAGCAAGAGGCGACCGCAGCGACCTAATGGTGGAGAAGAGCGTAAGGATTGGAAGAATCACCGGAGTGCCGTGCAGCACACACCGCGAGCATGACAGTGCTTGCTAAAGCGAAATCGAATTCACGCGCACAGAAAGATTCGCTCGTCTTCGAC
>CAZYDV010000524.1:0-3263 GCA_964646405.1 uncultured Granulosicoccaceae bacterium
TTCTGATACACTGTTTTGTCACTTTGTGTGACGCTGTTGGTATAGAGCACGGTGGCGTTTTCGCCAAATGTTGGAATCAGCGTTGCGGCATCGTGGGTGGGATTCCAGCTGATGCTGGTCAGGCTTGATCCATCGTCCCTGGCACTGCCGTCAGCCTCCAGATCAAATAGCCTGGCAATGGTTGCCGCGTGCAGTGCACGGCCTTTCTCGATACTGGCCAGTGCGGCATCGAGCAGCTCATCGGCATCATCGACCTGGCTCGCATCTCCGCTTCTAATCGCGCGCTCGACTGGTGATGCTTCTGGCTCTGGCTCTGGCTCTGGCTCTGGCTCTGGCTCTGGTGCAGGCAAAGGCGCCACAGTGGGTGTCGTCGCTTGCGTGTCCGGTGTCACGGGCTGAGGCTCTGCTGGTGCTGGCGACGTCGAATCGGCAGACCCATCCGCTTCGATAGCCGACCCGTTTCCAGCGCCGGCACCGCAACCGATCAGTCCCGCGAAAATCAATGCCAGTACAGGTTTGTAAGCCAGATCTGCAATGTTATTGACGGGCTTGAATTCCATGCGTGCCGTGCTCACTCAGTGACAGCTCGCTGTATCGACACCGGCTGGCTAATCTTCAGGTCAGGATGGTAAAAATGGCTTTTGTTTCGGGTGGTTAACCCGTAACTGCTATTATTCAGGGTTGATTCAACGCGCGATGGTACAAACGCTTGTCAGGCGAAAAACCTCAACATCTGATCCCGGTGCCCGCCGAGACCCGGCGAGACTGGACCATAGTCGTGGATGGCAGGACGATATCGGCCGACTGCGCCAGCATCAGCTCTCAATTCGGACAGTGGCAGTACGGTCTGCATCCGCACGGTTACGATACCTGCTGGTATGAAGAGCGAAACGGCGGCGGTGTCGTGACAATTCCCTACTGCCTTATTGACAATGAAATCTGGGTTGGCCTGATTATCGAGGATCGTCCCAATATGGGCGGCGAGCGGCTGTGTGCGATCGGCGGCTTTATCGATTCAGGTGAGCTGCCCGAGGCTGCTGCAGCCCGCGAAATGACAGAGGAGGTGGCGCTGGCAGATCAACCGCCAATCGCGTTGCCCGGACCTGCCGCGAATCCAAATCGGGCCATGGTCATCGCCGACGGCGAGCGGGGGCAGGGCTGTCATTTTTACCGCTTGCCGGTCGCGGCTGATTCTCTGCAGCCTGAGCGCGACGCCTGCCGAGTGTGGCTTGCTCCACCGCACGCCGAGATGGACAGCGTGTTGTTCTACCACTGGCGAGAGGCCGTATTGCGCACCGCAGACAGTTTGGCACTGGCTGGTATTGCACGTTTGCTGGCCAGCGAATTGTAACCTCCTGACAATCGGGTTAGTCTCAACTCAGGCGTGTAATGCAAGGGGCAATGCGTGGAGCCCAATCAGCTATTGAGCTGCCACCTCGAGGGAGTCGATTCCGTTCGCACGGGTGCCGAGGCTCACGATCTACAGGCGCATCGAGATCGGCTGTACGCCGAGGCGTTCGTTCAGCTACTGCTTGGCGATACGATTCATATCGGTCAGGTTCCGCTTTTCGACTCCGTTGGGCTGACGCTTTTCATCGATGATTTCGTCGCGGCAGAAGAGCGCGCGCAACAACAGCAAAAAGGCTACGCTGCGCAAAATCTCATCCGGATGTACCACTACCCCCGCATCGGCGATTGCAACCTCACCGATCCGGCCACCAACATTCTGCAAAAAACCCTGCTGGTAAGAATGCAGCAGAGCGCGGAGTCGTTTCGCTTCTCTTCGATGGCCGAAGTGAATGACAATGCCTCATTGCGCGACTGGCTTGCCAGCAAAGTGGCAGCGCTTGGTCATTTGCAACTGGACGACGCGGATTTATCCGAACTCGGTGGGCCGGCTGCCCGACACATGCGTCGCTTGCGTCGTGTAGATCGCTATCTTTCACGCCATACTGATAATTGTCGGTTGAACAATATCGATCGGCAGATAACGCTGCCACAAGCGTTACAAATGGCAATGGATCACTCGACTGGCCAGGATCGTTTTGAATCGCAGAAAAGCTTTTATCGACGACTGCTGCACGACCACGAGAATTTCAGTCGCAGTGTTGCGTTCGATGCAGCGGAAAAACTACTGCCAGATGCGTCGCAGGTGCTGCTGGCAAAGGAGATGCTAAGCTCACTGTATATGTGGAATGAAGCGCGAGTCTCGAACGCACAAATCGAGGCAACCTCGATTGGATTCAAGCCCCAGGATGCACAAATGAAGGCGGCGGGCGATGCAATTAACGGCTGGGCAGATAGCCTGAAAGGTGGCGCGGCTGCACGCGCGCGCAACGATAAGCCGTTGCGACCACTCATTCATCGAACCCGCGGTGACTCACATTTGCACGATTCGCAATATCGCGCGCACCTTTGCGATCGATTGCTTGATCATCTGGCCAACCCTGATTTGCGCCAGAAACGGCAGCGACTGATTCCCGATGCCCGTCAACGCGGGGATTTGGCGGCAATTCGCAACTACTGGAGTGCAGCGGTAGAACTCGCCAACGAGACATTCTCAGGTACGCTGCAACTGCGGGTGAAAAACGAGCGCATCGTCATCTGCGAATTCAAAGACTACGAGGTGGCGATGCTGCCGCGTGATTTCCCGATACACGAAGATACCCTGCCGGAGATGCGTGAGCAAATCGGTGGTCGGGCGACTGAGCGCAGTCTGGGCAATGTGGTGCCGTTGGAGCAACTCAGTCAATAACGGTGGCCGATGTTGTCTGAATTTGTTGAATCGGTAGCCGGCCGTTGATGGTTGCCACCGCTGTCGCAATAAAACGACTTGCACAACTGTGTTCCAGTGGCCGGGGGAAATACCAGAGCGTCAGCCACTCCGCCAGATCATCTTCCGGATCGTCGGTCGTGACTAACAGGTATCGCTTGCACACCGACCACAGATATCGACAGGGGGTGGCATCCAGTGGTGGATGGTTACCGTCGTAGTCTTTCAGTACACCGTTAAACTCCGCTGCAACCGGATCTACACCCATGACATCATGGCATTGTATTGATAGCGTTTGCGCATCACCGTCAATGCCATCTGCCAGCAGCAGAACGCCGTCATCGTCAATTTCACACCGCATAGCATCAAACGGAACATGGAGATTCGCGATCCTGAACAGATCACCCAGTCGCGCATCGTGATAACGTGCAACGGCGAGTTGTTCGCCATCTTGCCAGGGCGTCAGGTGCACTATGGCAGTACCAGAGCC
>CAZYDV010000525.1:0-3250 GCA_964646405.1 uncultured Granulosicoccaceae bacterium
GGCAATCGAGATGTGGGTGCCGAACTCCTGACCGGCGTATCCGTCTGGTGCCTGCACGATCTGCTGGCCTTGTGTGCTAGCGGGGTAAACAATGACTCTGCCCACGTTGCGACGATCACGGCTGGCTCGGTAACCGCGGGCGAATTGACTCACTCCATTGTTTCCAATCCCGGGAAACAGTGTTGGCAGATCGCGGCGGGCAAGATCGGTTGGGATGCTGCGCTGTGTCGGCATGCCGTGCAGATCGATCAGTTGATTGGCAAATAGCCAGGTGCGCGCGCGCGTATAAGATGCATGATCGCGCAGTCCCTGCGGCATGAGTTCTGGCCTGATCGGTATAGCGCCGTCGAAATAGGGTTCACGATCAATCTGCCATCGCCCGTCCGGACTGGAAATCAGGCTGGCGTCGATAAAGTCTGGACAATCCACACAATTGCGTAGTTGCAGTCCATTGGGCGATGCTGCCGGAACCGAGTGCACAGGCGCTGCAAACGGTGTCGGTTTATCGCGGGGCGGAATGGGTGCGGTGAGATGACCTGCACGCAGTGACCGGCTTGCCATGTCGATCAGTCCATCGGCGACCAGACGCTTTTTACCATATCGGTCTTTGGCACCAACGATTCGGCGTCGAATGTGTTCGGCATTACTTTGAATATCCTGATAGATCAGCTGGCTATAGCCACACTGTGTGACGTCGTATTCGCACATCATCGAGGCATAGAGCAGGTCCGCCTCGATATTATTACCATCCGCCAGCATGCTTTTACCGATCAGGTTCAGATAGCGAAACACCTGCCCCGGACGCAGCGGTGTGCCGTCTTGCAGATTGACCTCCACATCGACCGGTGCAGAGTAGAAGCCGTTCGCGCCTAGATTCAACATGATCGGGGCGGACGCATTGGCCAGAGAATAGTAATAAGATGACGCAAGCGAACCCGTCACCCCATCTGTCCGCTGGGCATGGGCGGTGGGTATCGGTTGCTGCTGAGCCATCAGTTTGAAACGCGCCCAGTCATCGATGATCGGTTTGTGCGTGCCGGATAAGTACTGGCTGACGGCGCGTTCATCGTGTTTATAGCGCAGTAGATCCGGTGATCCCCAGCCATAGCGCGGGGAGTCACCGCTGCCGCCCCAGGGTTTTAGCAGGCGCGACGCCAGCAATTGATTGATCGCCGATTGCTCGTCATCTACCCCTGGCAATCCATCGACGTCACCTGAAATATAAAAGGTGGTACCCCGATGAAAGTGTTTTTGCATGATCGCGACAGCGTGATCAAACGCCGCCCGGCGAGGGTCCCACATCAGCGTCTGGAGTAAGCGGTATTCCGTCTGTCGATCACCCGTGAGTGCGCTGGCCAGTGCTCGTGCGCCAGTGGCGTGAAAGTTTTGTGGGTCTTTTAATATCGCCTGATCGGTCAATTCAATCATGCGATGGATATTGTCCCGGTTTTTATCAGTGATGCGATAGGGAAAGCTTGCGATCGGAGAGCGTGGTGAATCATTGCTAAAAATCTCAAGCCAGGCCTGTTTCAACAGCTTTTGTGATTCTGCCTGTGCCTTGGCATTCACCGTTGCAGCCGGGTGCGTCAAGCGTGTATCAATTGCGGAGACGGCCTGATTGATCAGTGCAGAACGGGTGTCGGCGTGCAGAGTCAGCGTGCTTCTAAGCCCTCCAACGCGCTCGATAAACAGCACCAGATCGTAGCCGCTCTGATCGGGTGATTCGGCGATCAGGCGCCCGTGCACGATCACATCCGGTTTGAGTGTTGCCGCTTCGTGGCGGGCGAGTCGTGTTTCGAGTCCCAGCGCCATCGCGTGATCGCCGGCCATGATCGGATATCGTTTGCGGGCGAGTAGCTTGTCGGTCATTGCATCGCTAAGGTCTCGGCTCGCACGATTGCCGGTCCTATCGCTACGGGCGGGAAGAAAGGCGGCCACGGACAACCGAAACCGGTTGATGTCATCTGCATTGCGTACGCGTTGCAGATGTTCGTCAATGGCCGATGAAAAACGGGCCACAATCGATGCGTCGTTGAATGTCGATGGCGAATCCAGCGGCACTGTCATCGTTGCGATCAGGCGCATGCTTGGCACATGGCTCAACTGCAGTCTTAGTTGCAGCGTGCGGTGATCGTGGTCAAGACGGCCGCTCAGCACATAATCGGCCGGCAGGCTGCTGGCAAGTGCTGCGCGTTCGGGGCTTGCTGTGTTGCCTGCCAGCGGATGGGTTTGTGCGTCGCGGTCGACGAGAGTGATCGTGGCTGCACTGCCGAACGCCGCGCCAAGTGTGCTGTGCGCATGCTCCAGTTTGGCCGCGATATCTGCTCGGGTGACTGCGCCGTGTGCCAGCAGATCCGGCCCGACGATCAGCGGGTAGAGTGCCAGGCGAGGCACCTCGGGAATCATCACCCGGGGGACTGCAGGTTTCTGGCCTGCCAGTGAGGCATCGGCGCTGCCGGTGTGTGATGCCGAAGCGCTTGCAGGTGGTTCGTAGACCGGATACTGCTTTTCGTTATCAACGAACGGATTGTGGCCGATGACGGCGATGATCACTACCAACAACGACAGCAGCAGGTTTTTCATATCAAGGGCGCTGGTCGCCCACAAGCTTTGGCAGCATGCGCAGGGCAATGGCTGCCGATGCTTTGGCCAGTGCGTTCTTCGAACCAATCAACTCGGTGCCGGCAACGACGACACTGGTTTGCCGATCAATGGCCAGCAAGCGCCCGGTCGTGCGGGAGATGGCTTTCACTTCAAGCCTTGCCGTCACACCCAGCGCTCGACCGTTTCGATAGGATACTTCGGTAAATCCCTCGCCCAGAATCAGCACATCGACATACTCCTCAAAGCGTGGATCGTTGTCGATTACCGGGAAGCCGGTCTCGGCACTGAATACGAGAAACTCGGTTTCTGCAGCTGGATCAATAACGCGTCGGCGAATGTGCTGTTCTTCAATGTTGACGGCGATGGTCGGTTTGTCGTAGTCGGCGAGCGACTCGGTCAATTGCTGCAGGCGCTGCAGTTTTTCGGTTGCCGGTTCGCGCTTGTCGGCAGTTTGTTCCTGTTGAATAAGCTCGAGCATTTTTTCGCTGACGCGTGCGCTGAATTGCTCAAGCGGCTGATAGCGTTTACCAGTGACCGTAAAGGCACGCATGCTGCCGTCGCGTACATCGACCAGTTTGCCGAAAAAGTGCTGAGTGAAGCCGTCGTCCAGCAGCGATCCTCCCAGCAGGTAGTCGGCACCGGCAAC
>CAZYDV010000526.1:0-3223 GCA_964646405.1 uncultured Granulosicoccaceae bacterium
CAGCCAGTCGGCGTAGGGGCGGCGGGTGGCGAAGTCGTCTTTGAGTTCTTCGTCAGGGATCATGCGGCCGGCTTCGAAGTCGATTAAGAACATGCGCCCGGGCTTCAGCCGCCCCTTTTCGATGACCGTCTCCGGATCGACCGTCACCACGCCAACTTCTGAGGCCATGATGCATTTGTCGTCGCTGGTGATGTAATAGCGAGACGGGCGCAGACCGTTGCGATCGAGTACGGCGCCGATGTACTGGCCGTCGGTGAATGCAATCGACGCCGGACCATCCCACGGCTCCATAAAGCAACTGTGGTATTCGTAGAAGGCCTTTTTTTCCTTCGACATCGTGGCGTGATGCTGCCATGCCTCGGGGATCATCATCATCACGGCTTCCTGCAGCTTGCGACCGTTCATCAGCAGGAATTCCAGCACATTGTCAAAGTTGCCGGAGTCGGAGCAGTCGGGCTCGACGACAGGGAACAGCTTTGGCAGATTATCGCCGAAGGCTTTACTGGTCGCGGTGCCCTCGCGGGAATTCATCGCGTTGACGTTGCCAAGCAGGGTGTTGATCTCGCCGTTGTGGCTCATGAAGCGATTCGGCTGCGCGCGATCCCACGATGGGAATGTGTTGGTGCTAAAGCGCGAATGGACCATCGCCAGGTGCGTCTCGAACAGTGGATTCTGCAAATCGCGATAGAACGGGAACAGTTGATCCGGCGTCAACATGCCCTTGTAGACGATAACTCGCGTCGACAGAGAACAGACGTAGAACAGCGAGCGATCACTAATACGGTCATCGCGACGCAGGCGTTCGGTGGCGTGTTTGCGGGCCTGGTAGAGCAGGCGTTCGAATTGATCACCCTCGGTATCCACGGCTGCGACGAACAGTTGCTTGAACGCGGGCATCGCCAGCCGTGCCGCCTTGCCGATGTCTGCGCCATCTGGGTCTGTGGGGAGATCGCGCCAGCCAATAAGGTGCTGGCCGGTAGCCGCAATTTCTTCGGCCAGAACGTCCATGCAGTGCTGTTGTTCTGCCGGATCGTTGGGCAGGAAAACAATGCCGGCACCATATTGCCCGGGTGCAGGGAGCTCGGCGCCAATTTCATCTTTTGCTACGGACTGGAACAGGACATGGGGTAGAGCGGTCAGGATGCCGGCGCCATCGCCTGAGTTTTGCTCGTAGCCGACGCCGCCCCTGTGCTCCATACGGCAGTTCATCAGCTCGGCGTCGCGCAGGATGGCATTGCTGGCCAATCCCTTGATATTACAGACAAAACCTACGCCGCAACTGTCCTTTTCCTGGGCTGGATGGTATAGCCCCTGGCGAGCTGGGAAATTGTTCTGCATATCTGTCGAGTCTCCGGGGGATGCGTTAGGCAAACCCGTTTTGTTCTTATTTCACTGCCTGGTTGCTATGAAGCGGGTGCTGTCAACCGGGCAGTTTTATTGTTTACCGCTGGTGGCTCTGCGTTGCTTTGAAGGCAATTTGTCCCTCTTGATCACCGTCGCTGTTGTCGTTGCTTCGGAATTGGCAGATCCTTGTGGTTAGCTGGTTTGTCCCCGTTTGCAGCGGCGCGCGGCAGTGAACGCGGCCGTAAGACAGGCCGGTTTGAAAAGCCGCGATTGTCACAACCAGTGGGCGCGAATGCGCGAAAGGCTCGTGACCGGGTTGTCCGCGTTGGACGGGGACCGCTCAATTATCTACTGGGCGCCAACTGAATACTTTGTCAGGGTTCCGGATTCTGGCAACACATCGAGCCCGATGTAACTCACTGTTTTGACAGGAGGTTTGCCAGAGCTTTCCCAGAGCGGAAAGACTATTTTACCAGATAGGCCCTGAAATCAAAATAGTCGCGAGCCCCTGGATTTTGCGAATTCAGTCTCAACCCAAGCGCTGTGTCGGCTTGGAATTGCAATTGATTAGCTCGCATTCCGACCCGTCTATTCGTGTTATGTTTTTGAGTTTTCCGGCCCATGCCCAACTGCGGTCCACCTGCGGAGAGAATCATGCAATTGCGCGACGTCGCTATCGACGACAAATACACGCTGGAAAAAGGGCGTGTTTTTCTTTCGGGTACTCAGGCGCTCGCGCGCCTGCTGCTGATGCAGCGTGCGCGAGATCGGGCGGCTGGATTGAACACGGCCGGATTTGTCAGTGGTTACCGCGGTTCACCGCTGGGCGGGCTCGATCTGCAGATCTGGCGAGCATCGAGCCTGATCGGTGAGGACGGTATTCGATTTGCGCCTGGTCTGAATGAGGATCTGGCGGCGACTGCCGTCTGGGGGACACAGCAGATCAAGGCCCTGCCGGAGGCGAAGGTCGATGGCGTGTTCGGTATGTGGTACGGCAAGGGACCGGGCGTCGATCGATCCGGTGATCCGCTGAAGCATGCCAATTACGCCGGTACCACCGAACACGGTGGCGTGCTCGCGGTGTTCGGCGACGACCATCCCGGCAAGTCTTCGACCGTCGCCCATCAGAGCGAACAATCGATGGCGGCCTTTGGTATCCCGGTGCTGTATCCGGCCACGGTTCAGGACTATCTGGATTTCGGCCTGCACGGCTGGGCGCTGTCGCGTTACAGCGGGCTGTGGGTGGGTTTCAAGTGTGTCAATGAGTCGGTCGAGAACACCGCGTCTGTCGATGTCGATCCGGATCGCGTAAAGCCCGTGTTACCGGAAGGGTTGCCCACGGGTGACAAAGGTTTGTACCTGAATCTTGATTATTCCCCGCAGGACGACGACATCGTGGTGCAGCGCTATCGTATGCCGCGCGTTGCCGCCTACGCACGCGCCAACAAGCTCGACCGCGCTACAGTGACCAGTACGCGCGGTAAGTTCGGGATTGTGGCGGCTGGCAAGGCATATCTCGATGTGCTGGATGCGTTGCGCTGCCTGGGCATTGATGAGCAACGCGCCGAAGCATTGGGTATTTGTGTCTATAAGGTCGGCATGATCTGGCCGCTCGAAGCCGAAGGCATCAGCGAATTCGCCAGTGGCCTGCAAGAACTGTTTTTCGTGGAGGAAAAGCGTGCATTTCTGGAAGACCAGGCCGCGCGAATTCTCTACAACCTGCCGGACGACAAGCGCCCGGCCATCTACGGCAAACGAGATGAGCAAGGCGTCGATATTTTGCCTAGCGATATTCAACTGGATGTCGCCACCGTCGCGCAAGTGCTTGCGGAGCGGCTAAAGCGCCTCGGTATCGCCGATGCATCAATCGATAAGCATC
>CAZYDV010000527.1:0-3158 GCA_964646405.1 uncultured Granulosicoccaceae bacterium
ATACTCCCGCGTGGCATCCTGCCAACTGGTCGCTACTGCTGGGGCACACTAGGGTACGGTAAGCCCAGGCGCATCTGCCAATGTTCGGAACGGGGTTCATGGTACGTGCGTCCAGGCTTACGGCCCCTACGACTACATTCCGCCAAAAGCCCCGTGGGACCTGGTCTCCGACCGGGGAACAAGTCGGAGCAGCACCTTCCCCTCACGGCTAATTCGCTCGTTACCGTTCACGTTTCTCTGCGTCTTCCACGACCTTAAGCGTTTTACAGCTTTTTGATACGAACTGGAAGAACGCTCAGACAGGTGAAACTTTACCAGTAAACGGATTCACATAAAGCTCATCGTGTGACTCCACGCCATCATCAACAACACAATCACTCTTAGGCTGCGCGACGCACAGCAATACATAACCTGCCCGTGACTGACGTTTGTTCAGTGCAGTAGCGCCAGGCTGACGCACGCTACCTGAGATGAGCTTCGCCGCACAGGTGATGCAACCGCCGTAATCGCAACCAATCGGCAACTGCACGCCGGCTTTAAGCGCTGCCTGATAGATGTTTTCATCGGCAGCGATTTTTAGCGTCACGCCACTGTTGCGCAATTCGACGTTATAGACCTCTGCCACTTTGTATTAGGCCGATATACGTTCGGCAATAGCCAGTATCCGATACATATCACGCAGTACCGGTTTTTCGATCAGCTTGCCATCAATGACGACAAGGCCGGTGTCGGCTTCTTCAAAGGTTTGCGTGATGCGCCGGGCGCGGGCGATTTCATCGGCGGTGGGTGTGAAGACTTCGTTGAGGGCGGCGATCTGTTTGGGGTGCACCGAACCCTTGCCGGAAAAGCCGAGCGCTTTGGCCTGTTTTGCTGCGACCTTCATACCGTCGGGGTCGTCGAGATCCAGATACGGCACGTCGATAACATCCAGGCCGGCACTGGCGGCGGCGTGTACCACGCGCGAGCGCGCATACAGCAATGGCTCCCAGGCGTTATCGCAGCGAAGTTCGGCGGCCATGTCGACGCCACCGAAAAACAGTGCATCGATACGATCGCTGCTGTGGGCGATTTCAAACGCGGCTTCGAGCCCGCGATTGGTTTCGATAATGATGTGCAGGCGCGTGTCGTGGCCACGCTCGGTCAACAGATTATCGAGCCAGTGGACTTCATCGGGTGTACGTACTTTGGGCAACATCAGCGCCGGTGGCGGTGTATCGGTAGCGAGCACAGCCTGTACGTCGGCCAGGCCAAAGGCCTCGCGCAGACAGTTGATGCGAACGATACGCTCAACGCCATCGTCGGCCTGCGGTTGTTCAAACAGTGCCAGTGCCGATGCGCGGGCCTCGTCTTTGTCTTTCGGCGCGATGCCGTCTTCCAATTCGACGCAGACGATATCGGTGCCGGACGCCAGCGCTTTGGGGAACATGTCCGGGCGCAGGCCGGGTGAAAAGATAAAGCTGCGGCGCGGTCGTGGCGCGGTGTCAGTAGTCGATTTCATACAAGGCTGATTGCTTACAGTTACCTGGAACGGCCGGGAAAATTGGCCAACACACTGGCGGCACGCTCGCCCGTGGGCGTGTGAACTGACAGATCAGTACCGGTATCCCAGTGAGTCCGATCGATCAGTGCAATACCGATATTACAATTAAAACTGTAGGCGCGCGCGGCTGATGATAAGCGCCCGACCGTCTGGCCCGCGCTATCGCGCACAGACCAAAATGATGTCATCGGCGGCAGCGGGTCGCCTTCGATCTCGACCGGGCGAAGCTGGCGCACCGGTTCTTGTTTGGCGCGCAGCGCTTTCAGCGCCAGACAGTCGGTATCGCGATCGATGTGACAGAACCTGCCAAGTCCGGCTTCGAACGGGGTCATATCCGGGGTGATATCGGACAGATACGACAGCAGACCACCTTCGACGCGATCGGCCTGCACCGGGGAGCCTGCACGCACACCCAGATCGGCGCCGGCCTCCATCAACTGATTCCACAGTACATCGCCGCCATTTGTGCCTTCGAAGTAGAGCTCGAAGCCACCCTGCATCGAATAGCCGGAGCGCGCGAGGATCATCGGCGTGCCGTTGACGTCGACTCGCATCTGGCGAAAAAAGCCAAGGTCGCGCGCCGCACTGCCAAACACGCGTTCGACCAGGGTGTCGGCATTTGGGCCCTGAATGCCCAGCGGTGCGACGTCCGGCTCGTGAATATGCACATCCAGACCCAGCGCTGCGGCCAGGCCCTTGTAGTAGAGCATTAAATCGCTGTCGGCAATCGACACCCAGTAGCGATCTTCATCGACGCGCAGCAGTACCGGATCATTGGTCATGAAGCCGTCGCGATCGACGGTCGGGATGTAGTAGCACTGATCGGACTGCATTGCCGAAATATCCCGCGGCGTGCTCATCTGCACCAGCCGCGCTGCATCCGGGCCACGCAATTCAATCTGCCGCTCGCAGCCGACATCCCAAAGCTGCACGGCGTTTTTTAAATGATGATAATCAGCTTCGGCGGATTCAAAATCCACCGCCAGCAACATGTGGTTGTAGACCAGATAACTTTTAGCGCCGCTTGCATGTGAACAATCAAAAAACGGCGAGCGGCGCATGCGCACCGTCATCGGCATCGGCATGGAGGTACTGGCGTCGTTCATGGAAATCTACTTGATGACCTTTTAACGATTGGCTGGCGCTACATCATGCCACCGGTACTCGCGTTGTCCTCACCCGATTGCGCCGCATAGATAGACGTATACCCCTTCGACCAGTCCGGCGGAATCTGGCACGGACGCGGATCGTGCTCGGCCCACTGCACGGCCTGGCCGCGCACGACTTTGTACGTATTGAGAGTCGGCTGTGGGTGGGCGGTGTAGGGTTTGGCGTCAGCCGAGGCGTAGCAGTTCAATAGTAACGGCCGTGGCTGTGGTGATTTCGAGGCCGGTGAGTAGTGCAGCGTACGGGCGTTGTGAATGGTGATCGAGCCGGCCTTGCCGGTCAGGTATTGCACCCGGCTCATGTCGACGCCGGCAGCATCCTCATCAGACAACATACCGGTCCAGTTGCCATCGCGATCGTACTGGTTGTACAGATCATCCTGATGCGATTTGCTGACCGCCGCCAGCGGGCCATTCTGCATCGTGGTGTCGGCCAGATAGCAGCCGATCGT
>CAZYDV010000528.1:0-3148 GCA_964646405.1 uncultured Granulosicoccaceae bacterium
GGCAGAAGCCGCAGGTGCTCCCGTCGTGTTCAACCTCCAAAACGAAGATTGAGAATCAGTGGGCGCCAGCCTGTGGGGTTGCACGGGATCTTAGGTGTCCGGAATTTTGCCGCCGAAAAGACTCACGTTCGCGTCTGCTGTTGGCCGGTTGATGCCACGTGGCACCGCTATAGCTGAGCGTAGCGCCTGTGTGCAACGCCAGTGTGCGATTGCTTGATACGGGTTGAACGAATACCACTCTGGTCCATCACCTACATGGGTGATACCGCCTTATCTGATGCCGCTTTTTACATCGGAATGGGCGGACTTCGCTGTGGTTTGCCAATCTGATCACACCGTGTTGCTGACCAGCGTCTACAGACAATAGCAGTAGTCTGTCGTTCTTTTCTTTCAAGGAGCAATACACATGAAATCCCACGGCGTTTTTGGCGCGACTCGATTCAGACTGGCAGCGGTGGCAATATGCTGCGTTGTGGCCCAGGGCTGTTCTAACAGCGATAACACCGCCGATGGCGGCAACACGGATGGCACGCCGGATACAACGATTTTCAGTAGCGACCCTGTGGTGTCTCTGCAAGTGATCGCGGCCAATGGCGCACCGCAGAACGATGCGCTGGTGGAAGTCATTCGCGACACCGACAATGTGATTGGCGCTGATTCACTCAGTGAGAATACCGGCAACAGTAACAACGGCGCGGTGACGCTTGAGGTCCTGCCGTTCGAGGGCACAAGCGAGATTCAGGTACGGGTAACCAAAGAAGGCTTTATGGCCAACAATGTGCCGATTACTGTCGTCAGCGGTGAGGACGTGCAGGAGATCATCACGATCACAGCGGATTTGACGGACGACGTTCTGGGCATAGGCAGCGCCAACGATGCGGCAGATATTACGCAGTCGATGCTGAGCGCAACCGCTACCGGGATGTCAACCGTGACCGAAAACACCAATCCGGCGTCCAGCACGGTGATGATTCCGCAGAACAGTGTGGCACAAACGCGAGACGGTACGCCGCTTGGCAATCAACTCACCATGAGCGTTGTGCACTACGATGCCGATCAGGACGAATCATTGCAGGCGTTTCCGGGTGGATTTGCCGCGCAAATTGCCAATCCCAATGACCTGGTCAACTCAGGTTTAAACTCAATTGATGGCGGTGATCCGGTCGACGACGACGGACTGATTTTCGAGTCAGTTGGCTTTGTGGCTATTGAGGTGCGCGATGAGCAAAATCGCATCGCCTCGACGTTCGATCAGCCGATCGAAATCACAACCGAAATCAAGCCCGGTACGCCGCATCCTACGGCCGAGCCAAGTCGCTCCATTCAGGCGGGTGACGAAATTCCGATCTGGAGCTTTGATGAAGTGACCGGTGAGTGGAGCTATGAGCAGATCGGTACCGTGCAGCAGTCAGCAGACGGTACCTTGTTTGTCAAATTCACCACCGATCACCTGTCTTACTACAATCTGGACTACTACGGCGGGCAGCGTTGCACCATTAATCTGAACTTTGTTCGCTCCGATTCCGGCGCGCCACTGACCAACTTCAGTGGCACCTTAAGTGGCACGGGTATCAGTCGCTTTTTCTTTGCACGGCCCGGCTTTCAGGGATTTGCGCGTGCACCGGCTGACAAGGTCATGACGCTGTCAAACCTTCGCACGGCGGCAGGTGATCCGATAGTCGCGAGTCCGTCGTCGTTTAGTTGCGGTGGAGCCAGCAGCGCAACGGTCAGTGTCTCACTCGAGGTGCCGGTCGAGACGCCCACCTTTCCGGTTAGCGTGTCGGCAGAAACATTTTGCTCGAACATCCCGAGTGCCGATCCAGTACCGCTGGATCGTGCTTATGTCTCGATGTATCGGCGCACTCCATTTCTGTCCACCAGTGATCGAACCGGTGCGAATGGTGTGACCAATCTGGGGGGCTTGCAGGTCGCCGCCGGCAGCTTTCAAATCAGCAGCGGTGTCTACCTGAACGGACGCTGGACCAGCCAGTCCGCCAATGTAACGTTCAGCGCCGACAACAATCGTGCGACGTTTAGATTTCCGCAAACCTGTGCCGTCGTCACCACGGGTGGCAGTGGTACAGGTGGTTAGTCGATAAAGGTGTAGGCAGTGAAACTGGAAAAACCCCGGTGCCTGGTGCACCGGGGTTTTTTCGTTGTTGCCTGTCAGTAGTAACTGCGATTGATCTGGAAAAAGTCCCAGAAAAACGTGCCTGCGCCGTGCCAGATCTCCGGGCCAGACAGAATATTGGCCATGCAATCCCAATCCTGAAGTTGATATACGCCGTAGGTGCTTGCATTGGCGTAGGCGTCATCCAGAATCTCTGAATATTGAATGGTGCCACTGGTCTGCTCGTTGCGCGCAACGTAGGCGATATATTCGGCGTTGTCGAATTTGGTGTAGATATCGAACACGCGTCCATCGGACGTGGTGAACGAGTGTTGCGGCGTTTGCCCCGATGGTTTGCGGATACCTGCCTTTAGCCACACCATCAATTCAAACACCGTGTTATCGGTTGACAGGTTATTGCTTCGTTCCACGTCACAGCTCGAGTGCCAGAAGGTCTCGATCGCAACGTTAAACTCAGACACCGAGGCGGTATTGACTGTCGATGTACTATCAGAGTCACGCGCAATGACGCGATACTGGTAATCGATGGTCCACACCGGGCTCTGTTCTACTGTCACCGGCAGGCCGGTCGCATTCTGATCGCCGGACACCTCGTTGTCTGACTTCACGCCATAGATCAGCTCGGGGTAGGACGAGACGGCGTAGATGCTGTTCAAGTCGTACTGCGTGCCCAGATCCCAGTCGACTTTTCCAATGATTCTATCGCCGGCGTTTTCAAGTGCGATGGTCTGGTACCAATTGGGGTAGTCCGTGTTCCAGTGATTCCACGGATTGTTCTTGAGCAGAAAGTCGCCGTAGCGAAGACCCGGATAGTTGCTGTCGTTTCCCGCGTAGACCGATTGGGGGCCTTCGTTCGGGTTCGACGAAGAATCATTCGATTTCACCGGAAACGCGAGGCTCGAGAATGTCGCCAGAGGCTCGGGTACAGGCTCCGGTTCCGGTTCCGGTTCCGGTTCCGGTTCCGGCTCTGGCTCTGGCTCTGGCTCTGGCTCTGGCTCTGGCTCTGGCTCTGGCTCT
>CAZYDV010000529.1:0-3146 GCA_964646405.1 uncultured Granulosicoccaceae bacterium
ATCCGATCGATGGGTTGACACCTTTGGCCGGCGATCAGCAGATCCAGATCCTTCTTCACCGATGTCGGAATGGATTCCGAATCCGTGATAATCGCGTTCTCCAGGGCACGGGCACAGGTGCAGGCGGGGAGGGTGCGGGCTCGGCAGGTGAGCTCACCGCAGTGCCACCTCCCTGGCCGTTGTCTGTCTCGGTGCCTGATTCGCTCCCGCTTTGGGTGGCCTCGCCCTGAGGTTCCCCCGTGAGCTTCGCGCCTTCTTCTGCGATGCATGCGCTCAGCAGGAGGACGGCGGAAAGACAGATGGGTTTGTACATGATTCAGGTACCTGCGCCATGGGGCCACGATATGGGTGGCGAGGGTAGCGGCCAGTTGGCGCCAGTGTTGAGTCAGCGAGTGCAGAATCTGACGCCATCGTGATGCAGGTGGCGAAATGGCTGATCCGGTACACTGGGGTTTTAGTTTCATCAGCTCGTCTGATGCCGCGCCAAGCAGGGGAAAAAGTCACATGAAGCCGCCTTCGTCCAGTCGCGAGCACAATCTGAATCTCGATCGGGCACTGGCACTGCTGACAACGATGGAGCGCATTCGCGCGTTCGAGGAACAGGCCTGTCTGGCGGCTGAGCGCGATAAGCTCGTGCTCGGCGCGATCCATCCCTCGATTGGCCAGGAGGCGGTCGCAGCGGGTGTCATGCACGCGGTCGAGCGCGATGATTTTCTACTCTCGACCCATCGCGGGCATGGCCACACACTCGCCAAAGGGGCGGATGCGCTGGCGATGATGCGCGAACTGCTGGGACGCGAGGGCGGCTGTTGCGGTGGCAAGGGTGGCTCGATGCACATTGCCGATTTCGACGTCGGCATGCTCGGCGCCAACGGGGTGGTATCGGCCAACATCACCATCGCCACCGGGGCGGCTCACGCGATGAAATTGCAGCGCGACGATCGCATCGTCGTTTGCATCTTTGGCGATGGCGCCATCAATCGTGGCCCGTTTCTCGAAGGCCTGAACTGGGCTGGCGTCTTCAAACTACCGATTCTTTTTGTCTGCGAGGACAACCAGTATTCGGCCACCACCCGAACCCGCGACATGACTGCGGGCGAGGGCGCGGCGAGTCGGGCGCGAGCGCTCGGTATTGCGGATCAGACTGTGGATGGCAATCAGGTGGAGGAGGTCGCAGACCTGGCAAACCAGTGCGTGGCAAACATTCGCGATGGGGGCGGCCCGCAATTTCTGCACGCGCTGACCTATCGGCGCACCGGGCACACGTCATTCGATCCGGCCGCCTACCGTCCTGCCGACGAGGCTGCACGCGAGCAACAACGCGCCGATCCGATTGACCGACAGCGCGAGTTGCTGCGGCTGGCAGGTATCGAGTCAGCCAGACTCAATCAGATCCATCAAGACGCGCAACAAGAGATGACACAGGCACTAAAACAGGCTGCCGCCACACCGTTCCCGGACGTCTCGCAGGCCCTGCGCGATGTGCAGGATATTGGCAGCCCGGAACAGGAGTGGCGTGCGTGACGCAAATGACCTACAGCGAGGCCGGCCGCGAGGCGATTCGTGATGCGATGCTGGCCGACGAGCGCGTCTGGTGTGTCGGCGAGGATCTGGGGCGCGGCGGCGTGTTTGGCCAATACAAAGGCCTGCGCGAGGAATTCGGTGACGAACGCATCAGTGATGCGCCGATCTCCGAGGCCGCGATCATGGGTGTGGCGCTCGGCTCGGCGATGGCCGGCAGCCGACCCGTGGTGGAAATGCGCTTTTCTGATTTTGCCCTGTGCGCCACCGATGAGCTCGTCAATCAGGTCGCCAAGGCGCGCTATATGTTCGGCGGTCAGTGTCGCGTGCCGCTGGTCAGCCGCCATCCGATCGGCATCTGGCGCTCCTCGGCCGCCCAGCACAGTCAGTCGCTGGAGAGCTGGTATACCCATATTCCAGGCTTAGTCGTGGCCTGTCCCTCGACGCCACAGGACAACTACAGCATGTTAAAAGCCGCCATCGCCTGTGATGATCCCGTGGTCTATCTGGAGCACAAGAATATCTGGGCCATGCAGGGCGAGGTCGATCGCGATGAGCCATTCGAATTTGGCCGTGCCCGCACCCGTCATCAGGGTGATGACATCACCGTCGTCAGTTGGTCCGATGCCGCCAACCGGGCCACCGATGCAGCGCAACGTCTGGCCGGCGACGGACTCTCTGTCGAGGTAATTGATTTGCGCAGCCTGTGGCCGTGGGATCAAACAGCCGTCATAGAAAGCGTCACTCGCACCGGGCGTCTTTTGGTCACCCATGAGTCGGTACAGGTGGGAGGCTTTGGTGCTGAGGTCGCCGCCACCGTGGCGGAGCGCGCGGCGTCATCTCTGCGCAGTCCGATCAAACGCCTCGGCGCACCGCGCGCATTGATATCCTATGCGCCCAACCTCGAAGACACCGTGCGCGTGACCACCGACATGATCGAACAAAGCGTGCGTGAGATCATCGCCGCACCCAACAATGGAGCAAACCCCTCATGAGCGAAACCAGCGTGGCCAGGCATAACGATGTCGAATCGCAAATGACGGGTGGCGAGGCGCTGGTGCGCATGCTGCAGGCATTCGAGGCGGGCCCGATGTTCGGCATGGGCGGCTTTCAGTTGCTGCCGTTTTACGATGCCGCCAGGCGCCTTGCTTTGAATCACAACCTGATCAATGACGAGCGCTGCGCCATCTTTGCAGCCGATGCCTATGCCAAGGTGTCAGGGCGCGTCGGGCTTGCTGATGCGACACTCGGACCGGGTGCGACCAATCTGGTAACAGGGTTGGTCGAGGCGCTAAACGCCGGATCGCCCATGGTGGTGATCGTCGGCGATGCCCATCGCGATCACGCCGGTAAAAACATGACCCAGGAGACTGATCAGGTTTCCATCCTGCGTCCCGCCTGCAAAGCGTTGCTGCGCGTTGAGAACATCGCCCGTATTCCCGAGATCATTCGCTATGCCTACGCCGTTGCCACCTCGGGTCGCCCGGGGCCAGTCGTGGTCGATGTGCCCGAAGATGTCTGCCACGGAGAACACGTTTTCAGCGAGTCCGAGTTTAAGATCAATCCGCAGCACATCGCCGCACCGGCGCTGCGTTGTCGCCCCGATCGAGCAGCGGCAGAACAGG
>CAZYDV010000530.1:0-3140 GCA_964646405.1 uncultured Granulosicoccaceae bacterium
GCAGCATTTCATCAACCGCGCGGGGCAGGCGTGACAGATCGGCCCGTAGCGCTGCCAATGTTTGCGGATGTTGCAGCAAGGCGATCATGCCGCCAGGCAAGCCGTTGCGAACCGTTTCGTTGCCGGCCACTGCAAAAAGCCAAAACAGGTTCTCGAACTCGGCCAGCGACACGCTGCCGTCCTGCTCGTCCACCTGTGCGAGCAGCAAAGACATGATGTCATCGCCGGGTTGCCGACGCTTGTGCTGTGCCAGCAAATGGGCGTAGTGATAGAGGTCTGGCATGCCGCTACGCGTGCGTGGATCGGGCATGCGGCCGCCGGCGTCGGGCGATGGCCTGAGTTTCAATGCCTCGCGCGCGATATCGCTGCCCGCCGACGGATCAAAACAGGCGGACGTCGCATACTCCGGATCCTGAAAGCCAATCACTCGATTGGCCCAGTCGAACAGCAGATACCGATCCTCGACGGGCATGCCGAATAAATCGGCCAGGCAAAGTAACGGCATATCGGCAGCGATATCGCGGGCAAAATCGCAACGACCTTCCGTTTGGTCCGCGCAAACTCGATTGATAATCTGGCGTGCGTGTTCGGCGATGCTGTGCTCAAGCTTTGCAATAGCGCGTGACGTAAAAGAGTTTTGTAACAGGCGCCGCAGCCGTGAGTGCTCGGGGGGATCCATGTTCAGCATCATCTGCTGTACATAGGCAAGGTCGGCTGCCGTGGCGGGATCGCGCAATTGGGTGGCCCCGTTGGATGAAGAAAAAAGCGCCGGTTGTTTCAGCACGGCGGATACTTCGGCGTGGCGTAACACGAACCAGAAGCCGGCGCCGACCGGCCAGTCTGGCAGCGCAGTTTCATCAATCCACACCACACAGTGGCGTTGGCGCAGGTCGTCCAGCAGATCTAGTGGCGGGGCAGTTTCATAGACTCTGGGATCGTAGATGTCACTGATCGCAGACGACGACATTGCGCTCATTGGAACGCGTAGTGAATGGTGCCACAGCCGTCGAATACGACGTCGATCGAGGTGCCCGCGCGCGCCTCGATGACGCCAAGGCAGGTACCGGTCGAGACCCACTGTCCAGCGCGCAGGGTATCGCCTCGTTCGAACAGGCGCGCCTGCAGCCACAACAGTGCATTCAGCGGATTGCCAAGCACGGCAGCACCACTGCCGCTGTTGCTGTTCTGACCATCGATCGCTGCGCGCACCGTCACCTTTGACAGATCGATCGCCTGCCAGTTGTTGATCGCCGGTCCCGGTATGAATGCGCTGTTGGCACCGTAGTCCGCGATCGCCATGAGCAGATCGGGCAGGCCTTCGGCCGCGGTGCGACGACCGACGATCTCGATCGCCACGTGACAGCTTTCGATCAGTGGAACGATCTCGGTGGTGTCGAGGTCTGAACGATCCGGAAAGTCGCGCGCCACGCGAAAAGCAAATTCGGCCTCACCGCCCATGGTGCCGGGCAGCAATTCGATGGTGCTGCCGGCGTCGTGCGTGTCTTGCTCGAACATGGGGCCAAGAAATGGTCCGTCGCAACCGATGATTTTTTGCGCCGCCTCGCTGGTGGCGCCGATTTTGTAGCCACTGGCAGGGTGCCGGTAACGCTCGGTTGCCAGCGACTGCAGCTCATAGGCCTGGGCGACGGATCGCACCTGAGCGTAGGGCGCGGCATCCGTCAGCGTGTGTTGCGCGCGAGCGTGCGCGAGGCTATCGGCGAGTGTGGCGAGGTCGGGCGTGGACACGTTGAGTTTTCGCAACCTGTGATCGAGTGTCTGCATGGTAGAAACTTGTCGTCGCAGTGGCAAGCGCGCCTTCCATCGGGCACAGGCATACAGGTTGAGGCGCCTGCATTCTAATTTGTGCTTTGCAACCTGACGTCATCACCTGTTGGAACCCCATCTTGGATTCAGTCACTCAAATGGCGCTCGGCGCATCGATCGGTCAGTTGGTACTCGGGCGTCGCATCGGACGGGCAGCGCCCCTGATTGGGGCCGCACTGGGCACCTTGCCCGATCTGGACGTGTTGATTCCGTACGGTGGTGCGGTCGAGGACTTCACCTATCACCGCGGTTTCAGCCACTCTCTGTTCGTGTTGACACTGGCTGCCCCGGCGATCGCCTGGCTTATCGCCTGGCTGATGCGGCGACGCGCGCCGGATGTAAGCTACGCTCGCTGGTGGCTGATGACCTGGCTCGTGTTGTTTACGCATCCTCTGTTGGACGGTTTCACGATCTACGGCACACAACTGCTCTGGCCGTTGACCGAACACCCGTTCTCCGGCTCGGTGATTTTCATCATCGATCCACTCTATACCGTACCGCTGCTGGTGGGTCTGTGGGCGGTACTGGTGCGCCGCAGCAGCCGCGCGCACCACTGGAATACGCTGGGCCTGGTTTGCTCTACGTTGTATCTGGTGTGGGCCAGTGCCACCAAGTTGCACGTTGAACAACTGGCACGCGAGTCGCTCGATCAACAGGGCATCGAGTACCGGAAAATGGTCGCCACGCCTATGCCATTCAATACGATCGGCTGGCGCATCATTGCCCGACAGGATGACGGTTACATCGAGGCCTACTACTCGCTGCTGGATCCGGAACCGCAAATCAATGGCGATCGCTATCTCAGCGACGAAACACTATTGCAACCGATTGCCGAGCACTGGCCTGTCAAACGTCTGCAATGGTTTACCCATGGCTACTACAAGGCCGAAAAAATCGGTGAGGACGTCATAATTAAGGACATTCGCATGGGCATCGAAGGTTCCTATGTGTTTGGATTCAAGGTCGGTGAGGTAATCGACAATCGCGCGCAGGCAGTCGTTAACAGCAGCTATCCGATCTCGGTGGATTTTGCGCGCCTGAAGCTGATCGCCCGACGCGTATTGGGAGACCCCGTGAGCCTTGCGCCTCGGCAATCATCTGACTGAAGCCCGAAAAATGCAATTCGGCTAGACTTGATCAATTAACGCTAATTCAAACAGGGGATGGCTGGCGATGGCTGAAGACTGGGGAGTGCAATCTGATTTCGCTGTACTCAATCGACTCATCAGAGTCGACGGGCGGTTCATTGTCGATGCCGGTTGTGGCGGCGGCCGATTGTGCAGAAAGCTGGCCGAGTCCGGTGCGATTGTCCTGGG
>CAZYDV010000531.1:0-3140 GCA_964646405.1 uncultured Granulosicoccaceae bacterium
CGCGGCTGCAAGCTGCGGGCGTCGAACGCGCTTTGGCACTTCGACCCCTGTGGCACCCACCGTCAGCAGCGGGTGCTCGACACCGGCGTAGTCGATGTCGAGCAGATTGCTTATCGTGGCGCCGGCACAGGCGCGACTGATCACATTGAATTGCGCGTCGGGCCGCTCGTGGGCCCATCGGCCGGCCAGCAGAAACGGCCACGAGAGTGTCGAGCGATGACACTGACTATCGTGCCAGTACCCAATCCCCTCACCGGCAATGTCAGCATCACCCAGTGCCAGAATCGTGGTTTGCCGAGGTGCGATGCGAGCTTCGCGACGCTGACCGTCGGCATCGGTGACCACCAGTTGCTGGCCACTGGCAGGGGCTGCAAACGCAATCGACTGGCAGTCGTTGCGAAACGTGCGGTCATCGAGTTGCCACTGACAGGGCGCTGCCAATCCCTCGACCGACGCCAGCACCGGAATGAACTGCGCGGGTACATACGGATCATCGGGTCGATAATCCCGCCACTGCTGAACCGATTTCATATCGAACAAAGGTGTCAGCCGGGTATGTCCGGCTGCAGCATAGGCATGCCGATCGATTACCTCCCGATAGTGCAAGTGCAAACGCGCCACCGCGGCGGGCACATCAGCCAGGCCAAATTCGCGCTCGTCCAGCCGTGGCGCCTGCACGGCCAGCGCGCCAAGCTCGTACTGTTCTTCCATCATCAGTGAGATGTCACCCAGTGCGAGCAGCTCACTGCTATTGCCGAACCAGCCCGGCTCTACCCGATTGACGCTAAGCGGTGTGAAGTTACCCACGACTCGCCACTCAATTCCGGCCAGCGGATCACCAACGCTGCGAGGCGACTCCTGCTGATGATGTTGCGCGCTGGGTGCGGCGCTGCAGGCAGACAGAACGAAAAGCAGAATCGCTGACACAGAACGATAGGCGCACATGGTGTTGCACTCGGTTGATCGGGTGGGAAATCACAGGTTGACCGGATCATCGACAAACCCGCGACAGGCAAGTTCAATACCGCCAAAGGGCACAGCTTACAGGCGCAATGTTGCAGTCAGGCCTGCATGACTTTCAGCTTGGCCTGGATGAACTGGCGATGATTGACATAGATCAGGCCGCACAGTTTGCGAATCGTGTGTTCTTCGTATTTATCCAAATCGCCATCGGCGACAGCTACCCGCCACATTTGCTCAACCAGTGCGAGTTTCTGCTCACGGCTAAAGCCCTCGTTGATCTGCCGAATTTGTGTGTGCAGAGACACCGCCGCGTCGGCATCCTGCTGAGCCGTTTCGATGATCTTGTCAATGTCCGCTGCATCCATCGAAGCAGCACTCGTCTGCAGGGCCTGCCGGATCGTGTCAAGCTCGGTGGCATCGATGTTTGTATCCGAGCGGGCAATCTCGACCAGCAACAACGCACTGACTCGCTCCACCCAGCGCACATCGGGCGCCGCCGAATCGTCGCCAGCCTGTTGAATATTTTTGATCCACTGTTGAAACATGCTGGCCCGCCGCATTGAAAAATCGTCGATTATACGAGCGCCGACTCGGCTGACAATGAACGCGCAGCCGGCGATGGGGTCCATGATAAGGTACGCGGCGACCGCCACAAACAACCAGTTGAACAGGTTCAGATGATCGCAAGCAGCGAGATCCCGATTCACGGCCAGGTACTCGCGCTGGCGGACTACATGAACACGCAGATCGTCGGCCAGTCAACGCTGGTTTCGCGCTTGCTGATCGCCTTGCTCGCCGATGGGCACCTGCTGGTCGAAGGCTCACCGGGGCTTGCCAAGACGCGAGCGGTTCGGGCCCTGGCGCGCGGCATCGAGGGTAAGTTCCAGCGCATTCAGTTCACCCCCGATCTGTTGCCCTCAGACCTGACCGGCACCGATGTGTATCGCCCGCAGGACAGCAGCTTCAGCTTTCACCCTGGCCCGCTTTTTCACGAGATCATCGTCGCCGACGAAATCAATCGCGCCCCGGCGCGCGTGCAGTCGGCGTTGCTCGAGGCGATGGAGGAGCGGCAGATCACTGTAGGCGGGAAAACCTTTCCGCTGGCAGGCCTGTATCTGGTCATGGCGACGCAGAATCCACTTGAGCAGGAGGGCACCTACCCGCTGCCCGAGGCACAACTGGATCGCTTCATCATGAAGGTGACGATCGACTATCCCACGCTGGACGCCGAGTTGCAGATCATGCGTCAGGTGCGTCACGAGGCAGTGGCCGAGGCCGACACCGACGCGACTCCGGAGCCCGCGAACGGGCTGCCGTTGTCACAGTACAGCGTGCGAATGGCCCGGCAGCAGATACTGCAACTGCACATGAAGCCTGCGGTCGAGGAATACATCGCCCAGCTGGTGCGCGCCACGCGCGAGCCGCAGCCCTACTCAAATGACCTGCAACGCTGGATCCGCTTTGGCGCGAGTCCGCGCGCCTGCCTGGCACTGGATCGCTGCGCGCGCGCGCTGGCCTGGCTTGAAGGCCGCGATTTTGTTACCCCAGAGGATGTCCAGCTCATCGCCCCCGATGTGCTTCGACACCGCGTGCTGGCAAGCTTCAGCGCTGATGTCGACGGCGTCGTCAGCGACGAGATTATCCGCCAGTTGCTGTCGCTGGTGCCGGTGCCGTGAACGAGCGTCAGCGGTCACCATCAATGCAGGGCATTCAGGTATCCGTCGAGGCGCTAAACGCCGTGCGCGAGCTGTTGGAAAGCAGGCCGGTCACCACCAGGCACATGGTGCTCGCCACCGATTCCGGTGCCCGCGCCGCACGCGCATCCGGGCGTGGTATCGAATACGATCACTCGCGTGCTTATGTCGCCGGTGATGACATGCGCACCATGGACTGGCGGTTGCTCGCCAAAACCGGCGAGCCGCACACCCGGCAGTTTGTCACCGAGCGCGCCCGGCACACGATCCTGGCTGTCGATCTGTCTGCATCGATGTTTTTCGGCAGTCGCTATAGCCTGAAATCCTGGAGCGCGTGCCAGATCGCGGCACACCTGGGCTGGCAGATCGTACTCGCCGGCGACCAGCCGGGCTGGATCGTCGGTGCCACATCGCGCTGCCGCTTTCACGGCCCCGGACCGGGCCGCGCCGTGCTCGGTGAGCTGTTTCGGCAGTTGACCGAAG
>CAZYDV010000532.1:0-3132 GCA_964646405.1 uncultured Granulosicoccaceae bacterium
GCAAATTCGATCGAAAAAGCGCACCGGGCTGGCGTTCCACCGGGCTGGCGTTCCAGTTTATGGTTCATAAATGAGCATTTTGTCGGGGTCGCCTAGACCGAGCGCAATAGTTTTTCAACATCCTGTTAAACCAGATCGGTAATAGCCTCAAGCAGATGATCAACATCTTCGCTTTGGGTAAAAAAACCGGGTGATACGCGCACGGCACCGCCGGCGGCAATCGTCTGAAAGCTCTCGTGCACCAGCGGTGCGCAGTGCAGACCGGCACGTACGCTAATGTGGTAGTCGGCATCCAGCATCTCGGACATTTGCTGTGCTGGCGTGCCATCGACGAGGAAACTCAACGTCGATACGCGCGGCTGTCCGTCTGTGTGCTGACCGAGTAAATGAACCTGGTCAATTTGCGCAAGCCCGGCAGCGATGCGGCTAACGTGTTGCATCTCGACGCTGTGAATGTGGGCGATCGCCGCGTCGCAAAGCGCTTTGTGATCTGTGCTGTCGGGAAGTTCCCGCGCGCCGAGTTCGACAAACCACTTCTGTGCAGCATGCAAACCGGCAACACCGGGGATCGACAGCGTGCCCGCCTCCAGCCGGTGTGGATAGCCGTCTGGTTGAAACGGTGACTCGGAGTTGACGCCGGTGCCGCCAAAGCGCGGTGCGCGCAGTTCGATATCATCGGCGACGATCATGCCGCCTACCCCCATGGGCCCAAACAGGCCTTTGTGCCCGGCGAAAGTCAGTACACCGATGCCGTCTCGCTGCATGTCGATCGGCACGACGCCCGCGGTTTGTGCTGAATCGACGATAAAACAGGCACCCGCGCGACGCGCAAGCTCACCAACCGCGGCCAGGTTCTGCACCGTGCCGAGCACGTTGGATGCATGATTCAGCACGATGGCTTTGGTGTTGGCTGTGATCGCTGCTTCCAGCGCCTGCAAATCCAGATAGCCGCTCTCACAGTGACCGACGCGGCTGACTTTCACACCAAAATCGCGCTCCAGGTGATTGGCGGTACGCAATACGGCGTTGTGTTCTAGCTGACTAATGATCACGTGATCGCCAGCCTCGACCAGGCCGCGAATGGCGATGTTCAGGGAGTCTGTGGCATTGAGCGTAAACACCACGCGCGCCGGGTCGCCGGCAAAGCCGAAGAATTTCGCCAGCATCGAGCGCGTCTCGACGATCATCTGCTCGGCCTCTACCGCCAGCTGCGAACCGGAGCGACCCGGGTTGACTCCGTGCGAGCGAAAAAAGCTGTCCATGAACTGATAGACCGGCTCGGGCTTCGGCCAGGTCGTCGCCGCGTTGTCGAAGTAATAGTTGTCTTTCACGTCGCCACTCCTGTTAGTGGTTCATCGCCTCAGACAGCGCAGGCGTCACCGTCGCTGCGCGGGTCGAATGCGCCTTCGATCAGGCCAGACGGATGGCGAACCAGGGCACCGGCATGGCCCATCACTTCATCGAAATCGCCAATCACTTCAAGATCGTGGCCAGCTTCGCGCAGCGCATCGAAGACTGCCGGATCAAAACGATTTTCAATTCGCAAGTTGGTTTGTTCGCTGCCCCAGGTGCGGCCGAGCAACCAGCGCGGTGCCGTGATCGCCTGTTGTAGACCCACACCGCCCATCACATAGCGGGAGAACAACATGGCCTGTGTCTGTGGCTGACCCTCGCCGCCCATGGTGCCGTAGGGCATCAACCGGCCATCGTCGAGCTCGGCAAATGCCGGTTGAATGGTATGGAAGGGCCGGCGACGCGGTTGCAAACTGTTGTGATGAGTGGCATCAAGGCTGAAGCTGGTGCCGCGGTTCTGCCAGATGATCCCGCTGTCGGGCAGGACCACGCCGGATCCGAACTCCCAATAGATGCTCTGTATAAAACTGACGCTGCGGCCACTGCTGTCGATCGCACCGAGCCACACGGTGTCACCGCGAGGTGACGCGTCGGGCCACGGCATCGCCGTTTTGCTATCAACGTTGGCTGCCAGCTCATCGAGCAGTGTCGAATCGAGAAATGACTCGGCGGGTTGAGACATCCAGGCTGGATCCGACACTTTGCTGTCGCGAATTCTAAACGCCTGTTTGGTCGCTTCCACCAGGCCGTGCACATAGGCGAAATCGTCGATGCTGTCGATGCCCAGTCGGTCAAAAATGCCGAGCAGCATCAGCGAGGCCAGCCCCTGTGTCGGAGGCGGCATGTTGTAGATCCGATGCCCGCGCAATTGCAAAGACAACGGCTCGACCGTCAGACACTGGTGCGTGCTGAGATCATCCTGTGCGATTGGCGAACCGCTGGCGGCCAGATCGCGAGCGATACCGCGCGCAAGCTCACCTCGATAGAAACTGTCCAAGCCGTCTGATGCAAGTTGGCGTAGCGTTTGCGCGATACGGCTCTGTACGATTCGATCACCCAGCGCCGGCGGTTTGCCATTGGCAAGCCAGGTCTGTGCGAAACCGGGTTGATCGACCAGTTCGAGCAACTTGCCCGCGGCGTTGTTGGCAACCGTTGCCGCCGCCGGCACGCCGTGCTCGGCGTGGAAGATCGCATCCTCAAGCAATCGCTCTATCGGTAGTTTTCCGCCCCAGTTTTGCTGACTGTGTCGCTGCGCCGCCTGCCAGCCAGAGACAGCACCGGCGACCGTCAACGCCGCCTCGGGACCGCGCCCGGGAATGGCGGCGTGCCCTTTGCTGCGATACCAGTCGATGCTGGCAGCCGCGGCGGCTGCACCACAGGCATCAATACCAATCGGCGCGCTGCCCGGCTCGTGCAGCAACCAGAAGTTGTCACCCCCCAGGCTGTTCATGTGCGGGTAGACCACAGCGATGGTACTGGCGGCGGCCAGCATCGCCTCGATGGCGTTGCCGCCCTCGCGCAGTACCCGCGCACCGGCTTGCGCTGCCAGATGATGGGGTGCCACCACCATACCGTGGCTGGATTGTCTGGGCTGGAGCATGGAATCCTGTCTGTTTGCGTTGATCAGAGGTCGCCAGGAGCCTGTCCGAGAACAGGGATCAAAGCGAGGGTGTGAGATATCGAGTCAGATATTTTGATCGATTGAGGCGAATAGTCATTCATATTTAACGAAATCGATCGAAATAGCTGGCCGATAGATCGCGCCCGCAGTAGATCATC
>CAZYDV010000533.1:0-3121 GCA_964646405.1 uncultured Granulosicoccaceae bacterium
TCTGGTTCGGCTGGTTGTGTATTTTGTTGGCGACGCCGATGACGAGGCCCTGATTATGCATGCGCTGGCAGCGCGAATGGGTGGTGATGTCCGGCCGGTGGTCAACACCATCTCGCTGCCGCAACTGTGTTACCCGGGCATGATGATTGAGCTCGAAGGCGTGGCGATGCGATCCGGCAATGGCGATCGGCTGCCGCGCGAGCACTTTCATCTGGCCGAGTTGCCGCACCTGCCACAGGCCTTCTCGCATGTGCTGCGCTGCGACGATGTGATCTTCACCAGTGATATCAGTGCACTGGGTGCCGGCGGCGAAGTCGCCCACCCGCACGACCTGATTGCCCAGACGACGTTGATGATGGAGCGCCTGGGTTTGGCGCTCGCGGCTGCCGGTGCCGACTGTGATGACGTGCTGAAGCTCAATGTGTTCTACACCGGCGACGGCACAGCGCAGAACTGGGAGCAACCCGCGCTGATTAGAGCCGGCTATTTTAGCGAGCCGGGGCCGGCGGCCACCGGTATTTCGGTTTCCGGTTTTGAGCGCGAGGGTCTGATGACAAAGATCGCGGTCACAGCGATGCGCGCCCACTCCGGCGAGCGCAGCGCTAAATCCTTTAGCTGGCCGGATGGACACTGGGACTGGACGGCAAAGCTACCGTACCAGCACGGTAATCGCTGCGGCGATCTGATTCATCTGGGTGGGCAGGTGTCGCTGGATAGCCAGGCGCGGGTACTCGACCCGGGCGATATTGTGGCGCAAACGCAAACGGCGATGGATAACATCGCCCGCGTGCTCGCAGAGTTTGGCGCGACGCTCGATGACGTCGTCAAAGTCACCACTTTTTATCAGGGTGAGGCGTCGGCCGAAGCGCTGCACCGCAACTTGCTGATTCGCTCCGGTTCTTATCGTGATCCCGGGCCCGCCACCAGCGGCATTCCAGTGCCAACGCTGGTCTACGAGGACATGCTGATCGAAATCGAGGTAATCGCTGTGGCCGATCGGCTGCCTCGCTGAGCGCGGCAATAATCGGTCGCTAGCCCGAAGAGCCATTGGCCAATGAAATGGTGTGAATTCTGTCAAACCGTTAAGATAGAGGCCCGCAGGCTACGGCGATCATAAACGAGTGCAGGCCGACGCCTGCCCGCAGATATTGAGCGACAGCGCGTCTGACGCAGGCGCTGTCTGAACCGGGCGGATTCTGTCATGGCAAGGCGGCGCTCGCCGAAGGTTGGATTCCCCGCTTGCCATTGCCACCCGTGGCAGGTCTGCTGGGGGGCGACGGTATCGACACTGGATCGATATCGTCCGTCAAACACGACGATACGCGCACTGAAAAGCAAAAGCGCAAGGCGGCGCAAAATGCGCGCAAGAAGCGTCGATAGCGCGAGGCGTATCGCCACAGGCGAGGGAGAGGTTTGGTGTTAAAAAGACTGGGTAACTGGTGGCAGAATGCTGCGACCCGCATACCGCCGAACGTGGCGAGCGATCCCGACTTTCAATTTCTGCAGCAGAATTCGCTGGTCAGTGAATTGTCGCCAGCGGCCATGCTGTTTCTCCACTCCAGAGTGGTGCAGCGTCGATACTCGCGTCGCGAGATGATCTTTCGCGATCAGAACCCCGGTGTTTGTATGTTTCTGATTCGTCAGGGCGGGGTGGAGTTATTCATCGAAGACGAAGAAGAAAATACCGTTCGACTGGCAGAGCTGGAAGAGGGGGCTTTGTTTGGTGAGATCGCCACGGCTACCGGCAATGCACGAACCGCCAGTGCGCGCGCGAACAAGAACGACACGCTATTGCTGTCTATCTCGCGCTTTGATCTGGAAGATCTAAGTCGCAACTTCCCACACGACGGAATACTGGTGCAGCGAGGTATCACCTTTTCCGTCATCGACAGCCTGATCGCAACCACCAGTCAGCTTGGCGTTGCGCAGCGCAGAATCGATGAGCTGCGCCAGCAGCTTGCCCGCAATGAAAAGTAACAGCCAGGCGTTTGGCAGCATCGCGCTGGTCGTCGCCCTGGTGGCGGCCGCGGCACTTGTCTACAGCGTCTCGCACCTGTTGCCACCCATAGTGCTGGGGCTTTTACTCGGCTACGTCGTGTATCCGCTGATCCGCCTGCTGAGCCGCATCGGACTGCCCAAGGGGCTGGGGGTGTTGTTGGTCTTTACGCTGTTTGTCTCCGGTATCGTCTACAGTGGCTCGATTCTCGCGCCCCTGGTGAAGTCCGAAATCGATGTGCTAACCGGCAGCCAGAGTGCAAGCGTTGGCGAGTCTCGCATCTATGACATCATCAACGATACTTCCGACCAGCTCTACCGCTACCGTTTGATCAAGGAAAATCTCGACGCGCAGCAATTGATTGGTCAGTTGCGTGATTTTCTGCGCCAGCAAAGTCGGTTGTTTGTCGATTCAGTGGGTGGTGTGGCCGCGCAGGCGGGACAGTTCCTGATGATCTTTCTATTCGTTTTTACCTATACCCTGCTGGATGGACACAAGATACATCGCACGATAATCGGCTTCATACCCAACTCACTGTTTGAACCTGGCACCTTGATGTTGCGCGAGACCACTGTACTGTTTGGTGCCTATTTACGCGGGCTGATTATCGAAAATACGCTGCTTGGGATTTTTGCATTTCTATTGCTGGTGATACTGGGTATGTTCGTGCCGTTGAGCATGGCGATGTGTGTTCTGATCGCGTTGACAATCGCGCTGACCAATGTCATTCGCATCGTCGGGCCATTCATTGGTGCGACGATCAGCGTGATTTTTATTCTGCTGTCCGAACCCGACCTGATCGCAATTGTTGGGGTCGTGCTGATCGCCGTGGCCATCCAGATACTCGATAACATCATCGTCTTGCCATTGATCATGAAAGAGCAGGTTGACGTACATCCGGTGGTGTCACTACTGAGCGTGATCGCCGGTGGGTCAATTGGCGGCATTCTCGGCATGATCATCGCGATACCGGTGGCAGGTGCCATCAAGATCCTGTTCCATATCTTCACTGTGGAAAGAAAGCGTTTCCAATTGAGCCAGTAGTGGCTGTCGCGCCATGCACGGCATAGTGGCGAACCGGCAGATCCGCTCCCACCGGGTTTGGCTCGTTGCAACGAGCCAAAC
>CAZYDV010000534.1:0-3105 GCA_964646405.1 uncultured Granulosicoccaceae bacterium
GCAGAGAGCTTGCGATGGTGGAGCTGCCGATCGCCGGCCTGATGTCAAACGAGCGCGCTGAGGTGGTCGCAGAAAAGGCGCAATGCATGGTGGCCGCGATGGCACAATGTGGCTGTGCGCTCAACAATGCCTATATGCAGCATTCGCTGCTGGCGCTGGTGGTGATACCCGAGCTGCGCATTTCCGATGCTGGACTGGTCGATGTGACCCGTTTCAGTACTACCGATCTGTTCGTTTAATGGTGCCGCTTTGCCCCATTTTTACCTGAATGACACTGAAGTTCGCGAAACGACGCTGCCGCCCGATCTCACGATACTGGACTACCTGCGTGAACGACAGCGCAAGTGCGGGACCAAAGAGGGTTGCGCCTCTGGCGACTGCGGTGCCTGTACCGTGGTGGTGGCGCGACTGGATGACAACGGCGCACTGAGCTATCAGGCGCTCAACAGTTGCATCAGCTTCGCCGGATCCCTGCACGCTACGCAGTTGATCACCGTTGAAGATCTGCAGGAAGGTTCACAGTTGCATCCGGCGCAACAGGCCATGGTCGAGTGTCACGGGTCGCAGTGTGGTTTTTGCACACCCGGTTTTGTGATGTCGCTTTTTGCGTTGTGGAAAAATGCCGCACAGCTTAAGGATCAAAGCAGGCACGCTGCCATTGAGCGCTACCTCGGTGGTAACTTGTGTCGCTGCACCGGCTACCGGCCGATCGTCGCGGCAGCCGAAGACATGCTTGCGCAAACCGGATTGACGGATCAGTTCGAACAGCACGAGGCACAAACGATCAAACAGTTGGCTGCCATTGCGCCAGAGTCCGACGACAACGGCTACTATCGCCCGGCCACGATTGATCAAATGTGTGAATTGCGCCGCCGCCTGCCACAGGCGCGAATCGTTGCCGGTGCGACTGATCTCGCGCTTGAGGTCACGCAAAAGCTGGTGCGATTTGACGCATTGATCGATGCGGGATCAGTTCGTGAGCTTAACCACTGTCAGATCGAAGACGGTCAGATCATCATCGGCGCGGGACTGTCACTGAGTGATTTTACCGATGCAATTGAACCCTGTTTTGCCGATGTTGCAGCACTGATGCTGCGGTTTGGTTCGCAGCAGGTGCGCAATCGCGGCACCGTTGGTGGCAATATCGCCAATGCATCGCCGATCGGTGACCTGCCGCCAGTACTGATCGCGCTGAACGCCACGCTGGTGCTGCAGTCCCGTCGCGGCGTACGCGACTTACCTGTCGAGGCGTTTTTTCTCGACTATCGCAACACTGCGCTGGCCGAGGATGAAATCGTCCGCGCGGTCAAAGTGCCGTTGCGCGGAGGCTTTGCGCGCGCGCCGCAATTAAAGGTCTATAAAATCAGCAAACGGATCGATGATGATATCTCGGCTGTCTGCGCGGTTTTTTCGGTACTGATGAAGGGTAATCAGATTGAGGATATCAGCGCGGCATTTGGTGGCATGGCAGCGGTGCCCAGACGTGCTGCCTTGCTTGAAAATGCCCTGCGTGGTCAGACGCTGAACGCCACGGTGATCGAAAAAGGGGTCGAAGCGGTTGGGCTTGACTATCAGCCCATCAGTGATGTGCGGGCCAGCGCCCACTATCGACGCCGCGTCGCCGGCAACCTGCTGTACCGTCTGGCCGATGAACTCATAGAATCGACGTCGGCATGATTGGCGAATCCACGGCACACGACAGCGCGCACAAGCACGTCAATGGTGAGGCGCAGTACGTCGATGATCTGGCCACGCGGTATCAGCCTCTGTATGTGGCGATTGGCGGCAGCCAGATTGCCTGTGGCGAGATAATCGCAATTGACTTGGCTGCGGTCCGATCTGCCGATGGTGTGATCGATGTGGTCACCGTGGCCGATATACCGGGCCATCGTGATATCGGCCCGGTATTTCCCGGTGATCCGCTGCTGGTGGATCGAGAAATCGAATTTCACGGGCAGGCGTTCTTTGCAGTGCTCGCGAACAGTCAGCAGCAGGCCCGTGCTGCGTTGCTGCTCGCCAAAATCGAGTATCGCGAACGCGAACCGGTGCTCGATATCGAATCGGCGATGCAGCGCGAATTCTACGTGCGCCCGCCGTACCGCATTGTCAGAGGTAACGCGCAAGCGGCGCTGGACGACGCCGCGATGCGACTCGATTCCACCTTCAAAGTCGGCGGTCAGGAGCATTTTTATCTCGAGGGACAAGTAGCGCTGGCGCTGCCGGGAGAGGATGGTTCGGTGACGGTGCACTCGTCGAACCAGAATCCCACCGAGGCGCAAAAGCTGGTTGCTGAAGTACTGGCGGTGCCGATGAACGCGGTGGTGGTAGAGACACGGCGCATGGGCGGAGGCTTTGGTGGCAAGGAGACGCAGGCCAGTGCCTGCTGTTGTCTGGCGGCGTTGTTTGCGGTGCGCACTGGCAAGGCCGTGGTGTGTCGTCTGGCGCGCGGTGACGACATGCGCATGACCGGCAAGCGGCACGGATTTTTAAATCGCTATGAAGCGGCCTTCGATCATGACGGGGGCTTGCGAGCGGTGCGCTATGTGCTGGCCGGGCATTGTGGCAACTCGCCCGATCTATCCGATGCCATCGTCGATCGCGCCATGCTGCACTGCGATAACGCCTATTTCATCCCTGATGTCGAAATCACCGGATTGCGCTGTAAAACCAACACGGTCTCCAATACGGCATTTCGTGGTTTTGGTGGTCCGCAAGGGCTGATTGCCGCCGAGGCGCTGATGGATGAAATGGCGTTTGCGCTGAAGAAGGATCCGCTCGATGTGCGCAAGCAAAATTTCTATGCCGCCAATGGACGTGATGTCACGCCCTATCAACAGAACGTTGAGACTAAAACACTGCCATTGATTGTCGAGCAGTTGGAGCAGTCTGCCGAATATCGTGCGCGCCGAGCCGAGATCAGGCAGTTCAATGCGCAAAGTCGCTATGAAAAAAGAGGTATCGCGCTGACACCGGTCAAGTTCGGGATTTCGTTTACCGCGATTCATCTCAATCAGGCTGGCGCGATTGTGCATCTCTACACTGACGGCTCTGTGCATCTGAATCACGGTGGTACCGAAATGGGGCAGGGGCTGTTTATCAAAGTGG
>CAZYDV010000535.1:0-3100 GCA_964646405.1 uncultured Granulosicoccaceae bacterium
GTTCTGAAATTCGGTGGCAATGTTGTCGCCCTTCAGGGTTACGGTTTTCTCGCCATCGACGTAGACGGGCGCCACCGGCCGTTCGCCAGTGCCGGGCAGGCTGATGCCGACATTGGCATGCTTGCTCTCACCGGGGCCGTTGACCACGCAGCCCATCACTGCAACCGTCATGTCTTCAACGCCCTGATACTGCGTGCGCCAGACCGGCATCGCGTCGCGAAGATGCGTTTGAATATCTTCGGCCAGTTGCTGAAAAACGGTGCTGGTGGTGCGTCCACAACCGGGGCAGGCGGTGACCATCGGCGTGAACGATCGAAGTCCCATGGTCTGCAGAATTTCCTGTGCGACCACGACCTCGCGCGTGCGATCGCCGTCCGGCTCTGGCGTCAGCGAAATTCGAATCGTGTCGCCAATGCCTTCCTGCAGCAGGATGGCAAGAGCGGCTGTCGAAGCGACGATGCCCTTGCTGCCCATGCCGGCCTCGGTCAGACCCAGGTGCAGCGGATAGCGGCTTTGCGTTGCGAGTGTACGATAGACGTTGATCAGATCCTGAACCCGGCTCATCTTGCAGCTAATGATGATTTTGTCTCGCGACAGGCCGATGTCCTCTGCCTGTTGTGCACTGTCAAGCGCCGAGCGAATCACAGCGTCGCGATAGATCTGCGACAGCGGCAGCGGGTTGGCACTCGCGGCGTTGTCGTCCAGCATGGCGGCCAGTAACTCCTGATCGAGGCTGCCCCAGTTGGCGCCGATGCGCACGGGTTTGTCGAGTCTGGCCGCGATCTCAATCATGGCGGCAAACTGCCCGTCGCGTTTTTTACCTCGGCCGACATTGCCGGGGTTGATGCGAAACTTGTCGAGTGTGGCAGCGCATTCGGGATGGTCTACGAGTAGTTTGTGACCGTTGAAATGGAAATCGCCGACTACAGGTACGTGGCAGTCCATTGCCAGCAGACGCTCCTTAATCTGTGGCACAGCGCGCGCGGACTCGTTGTTATTGACCGTAATGCGGACAATCTCGGAACCGGCTTTTGCCAGATCGGCGATCTGGATGGCAGTTCTCACGACATCGGCGGTATCGGTATTGGTCATCGACTGAACGACCACCGGCGCGCCACCGCCAATGGTAACCTTGCCAACGCGTACCGCATGTTTGCTGTTGCTATCGGTCATAGGGATTCAAAGTCTGGAATAATCTGATGGTAGGTCCAATTTTTGCGCCTCACAGTGTGAGTGTTTCCCACAGCCGATTGCGTGGAATTCACCGGTGCCAATACTGGTTTAATGAATTTGCATGAGCAGCGACTTTACACCAATTCGCGAGATGGGCGAGCGAGAGCAGCAGATATTCCGCTTGCTGGTCGAGCAATACATCCAGGATGGCACGCCGGTAGGCTCGCGCACACTGTCGAAGCTTCCCGGGATCAATGTCAGTGCCGCATCGGTCAGAAACGTGCTGGGCGATCTGGAAGATCTCGGCCTGTTGAAAGCCCCGCATACGTCGGCCGGCAGAGTGCCCACCGGCGATGGATTTCGCCTGTTTGTCGACACCATGCTACAGGTACAGCCGATTGAGGAGGCAACTGTCGGCGATCTTCGCGCAGTGCTGAATCCGGATCAGGATGAAAAGGCGCTGGTCGAGCAAGCCTCGAAGTATCTCTCTGGCTTTACCAATATGGCCGGATTGGTGACGCTGCCGCGTCGTGGCAGCACCATTTTGCGCCAGATCGAATTTCTGCCGCTGTCAGAACAACGCGTGCTGGTGATTCTGGTCGTCAATGAAAAACACGTCCAGAATCGCATACTGACGCTGGATCGCGACTACGATGCCGACGAGCTGCAACGCATTGCCAACTTTTTTAACGCCGAGTTCACCGGCCGCGATCTGACCGACGTGCGAGACGCCCTGCGCACCGAGCTGGAAGGCACCCGCGAGTCGATGAACGAGCAGATGCAGCAGATGATTGATGTGGCTGGCCGTGTGTTCGAGAATGACGCCGACGACGATGGCGGGGAAGAAGTCATCGTCGCCGGTCAGACCAACCTGATGAACTTCAGTGATCTGTCCGACGTGCAGCAACTGCGCGATCTTTTCGAGGCGTTTAACGACAAGCGCGATATGTATCATCTGCTGGAGCGCTGCCTGTCTGCCGATGGCGTGCAGATATTTATCGGGCAGGAATCGGGTTACGACATGCTCGGCATGTGCAGTCTCGTGACATCGCCCTATACTGTTGATGGGGAGATGGTTGGTATCCTTGGCGTGGTAGGTCCTACCCGCATGGCCTATGACCGCGTGGTGCCGGTCGTGGATTTGACATCCAAAATCCTCAGTGCCGCCTTGAATTCCCAACCCTAGCGTATATATACGCGGCTACCTGAGACCGCAGATAAACCCATGGGAGTGCCGTATGGCCCAAGACAAGGCTACTACACCACCATCCACTGACGCCGACAAGGCGGCTCCTGATTCCACATCCCCTCCTATCGATGAAAGCATGGCTGAGTCAGTCGACGCGCAAGCCGAGGTCGACATTGATGGCGAAACCGCTGAGCAAAGCGCCGAAGAACCTGATCTTGAATTGCTGCGCAAGGCGCTGGTAACGGCTGAGGAGCGCGCGGACAAAAATCAGGACGCGATGCTTCGAACCCAGGCAGAAATGGAAAATCTGCGCAAGCGGCAGCGGCGTGAGCTTGAGAATGCACACAAATTTGCACTCGACAAAATAGCGATGGAATTGCTGCCTGTTTGCGACACGCTGGAGATGGGGGTCGCCGCGGCTTCGGCCGAAGAGGCCGATGTGGCTAAAATCCTCGAGGGCAGTGAGCTGACGCTGAAAATGCTCAGTCAGGCACTGGAAAAGTTCAATATTGTTGAGGTCAATCCGCTGGGGGGCAAATTCGATCCGGATCTGCATCAGGCCATCAGCACACAGGAGGGAACTGACAACGAAGCCAATACGGTGATCAATGTGCTGCAGAAAGGCTACACGCTCAACGAGCGGTTGCTGCGGCCGGCGATGGTTATAATCGCAAAATAACCCTTCATTCTGTGTTGAATTAGCAGGCACAGACCCCTAATTAACGAACAACTTCAAAT
>CAZYDV010000536.1:0-3096 GCA_964646405.1 uncultured Granulosicoccaceae bacterium
CCACGCTTCTCGCTCGATCAAGCGACCTGTTTTGCCCTATTTCCGCTGAATGGCCCTTACCGATTCGATTAGGCTCATGAATAATGCAGGCTAGGCGAACACCCGATACGATGTGCCTACGCGTAGAAACTTCTGGTAGAGTTGATAATGGCACCTTTTTCATCGACGCCACTCAATCTCGCGATACGCTGCGGTAGATTGGCGTACTGGTGCCGAGGAAATACGGTTTCTGTAATCGTTGCCGAACGAGCTGGCTGCAACGGCAGCGTGACAGAGTGGCCGGCTTCGATTATCACAGGGCCATTCGCAAACAGTGAATTGACATCATACGTTCTGGCGCCTGCGTGAATGACACCGGGATACACATGGCGAACCACAGCCGTGTGCGCTGAATCGTTAGATATTCTCACCGTGGGCTGCTGCGCGGCGGTCAACTCCATCCGAATTTCGGTACAACTTGCATCGCTGGCACAGTGATGATCGCCTAAATGTGTTGGCAGCGCTGCAGATGCCAGTGACGGTATCGCGGCAGCGGCAGAGCCAGCGCCAATTAGAGCCAGAGTTTTTCGTTTTTTCAGATCAACCATTTGAACGCCTTTGTCTAACGGGTACCTGATCAATATAAGCTGCAAAATGCCGGATTCCAGCAGTTGGAAACAGTTTATGACAATTGGCTGTGGCCATCCGAAGGGTGATTATTGCCATGCCTGTAGAGATCAAACATCGATGAAATGCGCATCGCGGGGCAATTCGGAGAATATCTCAGGGCCATCCGCACGAAGAATGACGATATCTTCTAAACGCAGGCCGAACTGTCCAGGTAGATAAATACCGGGTTCGATTGAAAACACCATCCCCTCATCGAGAACTGTTTGCGATGAGGCCGAGATATACGGCGGTTCGTGCACTTCAACGCCCATGCCGTGCCCCAATCGGTGCATAAAGTACTCGCCATAACCCGCGTCGGTGATGACGCCGCGCGCGGCATCGTCCAGTTCGTGTGCACGTACACCGGGGCGTGCTGCTTTCATCGCTGCCTGCACGGCGGCCTCTACTACCGTGTGAACTTTATTGAACAAATCGGTTGCCTTGCCCAGCACGGCCATGCGAGTGATGTCGGAACTGAAGCCATCGCTTGCACCGCCAATATCCATGACCACCACGTCGCCGGCTTTCAGTACAGTCTTACCGGTATGGTGATGTGGCATGGCACCGTTGCCGCCGGTGCCAATGATGGTGAAGATTGGTTCCGCACCCAGGGCTGCGAATTTTTCACGCGCCACGTCGGCCACTTCAAGTTCAGTCATACCCGGGCGCATCGCGGCCCAGGCTGCCTGCATGGCGGCATCGGCGATTTTTGCATTGGACTTCAGCGAGTGATATTCGTCCGCGGATTTGCGCGCCCGCAAAGCGCCAATGGTCGATTCGCAAAACTGTCGGCCTGCGTTCATCAAGCGGTCCTGGATAAGCGCCGCATGATCGGCGCGCATGGTTTCATCCAGCACAATAGAGCGGACCGGATTGCCGCCCTGTGCTTCGAGCAGTCGTTCAAGCGCATGGGTCGGGCCATCGGCATCTGACCACTCAAAAAACGGCAGATCCGTCTGCATCCGAGCGCTGTCGGCCTCCAGTGACGGCATCAGTATGCCGGCGTGATCGGCGGTCAGGCAATAGATCAGTGGGCGCTCATCGGCGTGCGGTTTCATCCCGGTAAGCCATTCGAGGTGGGCTCCCGGACCCAGCGCGATGAGATCGACCCCTTGCTCGGCCATGCTGGCTCGCAGTGCGTCGGTTTTATTCATATCAGGCACCTGTATCGATCACGACCTTGCCGTGCTGCGTGCGTGGCCGCTCGAGATATTGCCACGCTTGAATGTATTCTTCCATCGGGTAGACCTTGTCAATCAGTGGTTTGAGTGTACCGTCTGCAAGCCCTGCATAGACATAATCAGTTCCACGTCTCTGAGCCGCCTCGTCCTCGACGTAATTGAAGAGCGAGTACATATGCAACCAGGCATTGCTTTGCCACATATCGACATAGGGAATGTCAGGCAGTTTTTCGGTGAGTAAACCGTAGAGCATCAACTTTGCCCCGCGCGCCAGTGCCGGTCCGTAGCGTGCGGGGAAATCCGCGCCAATCGGATCAAACACACCGTGCACGCCCACACCGCTCGTCGCTTCCCTGATGAAAGCCGCCAGATCGCTTCCATCATCGACGAAGACATGCTCGGCACCGGTTTGCTTTAAGTAGGTCACGCTGCCTTGTGATCGGGTGGTGGCAATCATGGTGGCGCCTTTTGCGCGGCCAATTTGCAGTGCCGCGTTTCCAGCGGTACTGGTGGCAGCCGGCACCAGGATGTTGATGCCCGGGCCCGCTTTCGATAGCTCAATCACCGGATAATACGCCGTCATGAACTGCATCCAAACCGAGCTCGCTTCCACTGCGCTCATTCCCTCGGGGGCTTTTGTCAGGTATTTTTGATCTACTGTCAGGGTATCGGCGCTTGCACCATTGTTGTAGTAAAAGTGCGGCAGTGTACAGTAACGCTCACCGGTTTTTATTTCGGTGACACCTGCGCCTACTGCCTCCACGACGCCGGTAGCTTCCATGCCTATTCGGGCCGGGAAGCGCTCAAAGCTGAAGGAGTACTGATCCATCATCAGGTTCATATCACCCCAGTTCAGGGCAAACGCTTCAATGCGCAATAACACTTGATTGGGGCCAGGTTCGGTCCGATCGCACGGTTGCAAACGCAAGCCCTGGTAACCCGTGTACTCATCGATGACCCATTCTCTGGGCATCAGGTGTCTCCGTAGATTGTCGCGGCGTGGTCTGCCGTAATCAACTGTGCCTTAATGTCTGCGGCCACGGCTGCGCGGTCGCGCTTTTTTGGATCACCAAAGCCGGCGCCACTGGACGTCACTACCCGTACGACGTCATCGGTGGTCAGAGGCAGTCCGGAGACAAAACTGTAGGTTTCTGTGCCGTCCGGTTTGATGACTTCGACGTAGTTGCCGGAGCCGTCCAGCCCGCCGTTCATGCCCCAGGGCTTCTCTTTGTAGCGGGTAAAGCCCATGGTTAGAAAGCCCTGCTCG
>CAZYDV010000537.1:0-3087 GCA_964646405.1 uncultured Granulosicoccaceae bacterium
TGCCGAAGTGCCGGTAGAGTCCGTGTTTGCCTACTTGAGCGATGCCCCCGTTGCGTCCGCGCCGTCGCGGCCAGCAGGGCCGATTACGCCGCCGGTGAATACGCCGCCTGAATCGCAGGTCCTGGCACCGACGGCACCAGCGGCAGCTCCTGAACCACAGGTGCCGGCGGTGGGCACGGCGGTGACAAGCGCCGTGAATGTCGCAGCGCCGAATTTGGTCGAAGAGTTTCGCGCCTACACGCCGGCCGAACGCAGTCGATGCAAAAGCAGTGATATCTGGTCTGGCGGCAGCGTCGCACTGGCGGACGCCGCCTCTTTGCCGTCGGGCGCCTGCTTTACGCTTCGAGTCAGTCTCATTCAGCCTGCCCATGTCTACCTGATTCACGAGGGGCCCGATGGTGCGCTGACGCGGCTACTGCCAGACAACTGCGCGCTGGCCGAAAACCGACAGTTTCAGGTAGCGCGCCAGTACTGGTTTCCGGACAAGGCCAGTGGGCAGGTGCTCGATCTCGACCAGCAAACGGGCCTCGAGCGATTTCATCTATTGGCGATGACTGATACCACGCAGGCCAGGCAAACCTATGAGGCGCTGGCCGGTTTACCGGCGCTGGCTTCCAACTGTGCAGTGACTAAGGGCATCGTGCTGCGCGACGTCGGCGTGCAGGGACTGCGCAATCGAATGCAACAGGACAACGCGGGTATTCAATGGCAGACCCGAACTTTGCGTCACGAAGCGGGCTGAGTTTCGCAGTCTGGTGTAGTTGTCCCTGATCAACTGATCGGCGCGGTTGTAACACAGCCAGACTCAGTACGTTATGTGTTTCATCAATTAAACGGGTTGCTTGCAATGAGAAAACTGCTGGGTCTAAACGGTTTGCTCCCACGGGTCGTTGGTCGCGGTCAGTCTGTTGTGTGCGAGCATAATTCGGATACCCCTTACCGCAGACGACTGGGTGGGGCACTGTGCGCTGTCGTGGTCGCCAGCGTCGGACTTTTCGCCTCTGCCGTTGCCCGGGCCGACAACTATGCCTTACTGATTGGCGTGGGCGAGTTCCCCAGAGTGCGTGATGTGAAGATCAATCTGCCGGGTATTGATGTCGATCTCGACAACATGCAGCAGATGGTGATGCAGTTAGGCGTGCCACGAAAAAATATCACCCGTTTGTTCAACGCCAGCGCGACACTCGATCGCGTGACAGATGCGCTCCGGGAGCATGCGCAGCGATTGACCAAAGACGATCGACTGTATCTGTATTTTACGACCCATGGCGGACAGATCACCAACTTCAACAATGACGCCGAAGCAGATGGCTATGACGAGTTTCTGGTCTTTCACGATTTGAACATGCTCGTCACCAGAGATCCGGAAACCGACGCAGACGTTCACAAGCTTGAGGGTGTGATGCTGGATGATGATCTTGGTGTGTTGCTCGCGGACATTAAGGCCACGACGATCGCCATCATTGATGCCTGCTCCAGTGCGACGGCCACCAAATCGCTGAACTTTGGTCAGCCGAAAAAGGCTGACACACTTAAGGCCACCGGCAAATTTATCTCTGCCGGTTGGATGAAGAAAGTGGGCAATCGGTTCTCGGGCGAGAAGCGGCAACCCTATGATATCCCCGTTCGCGACAACCTGGTGGTCCTGGCCGCATCGCAGGACAGGCAGGAGGCGCTGGCCTCTGAAAAAGGCAGCGTGTTTACCAATGCGTTAATCAGCGCGCTGGATCATGTGCCGGAGCACGCCGTCACGCCTTTCTGCCTGCATCACTACGCGTACCGGGATATTAAACAGCGACGAGAAAAAATCTTGCAGGATCCGGCCTTTAGCGGAAAATTTACAATTTCCAATCAGTCACTGCACGATGCTCCCCTATCCGCATTGGCCGCTTTTAACCACTGTCTCGGTGGCGAGATGATTCGAGTGACAAAGCGCAAGGCGAAGCACTTGCTGGGCACGCGGTGGCGGCTTGAATTCCAGAATGCGAAAGAGAGTTACCTGTTTGGTTATGTAGAGAGCGCACGCGGCATAGAGCGTGTGTATTTCGATGATAAACGTCTTTACACGCAGGGTGTGCAACAGGTGAAAGCGGTCGGCGTGGCACCTGAACTGTCTGCCACTGGCCCCTGGGGCGCGGGCTTGTTAATCGCAAACGTCGACGATCAGACCATTCTGCCCGAGCTCGATTTCGCGCATGAGGACTGGGCAAACAAGCTTAATGTCCATCACAAGAAGATATCAAGCATGTACTCGGAACTATAGGAAACATGGTTTTATAACCGGAGAAATATCCGTGAAAATACTCAAGCTGGCATCCCTTGTGACGGCGCTGTTGTGCACCGCCGCGCAAGCGGGTGAAGAATTAAAGTCCACCCCCGCAATCAAGGTAAACTCATTTGTGCAAAGCGCCGGGGTGTCAGAGCAATATCAAAACGGCGGTATGTTCGATCTTTACGAAGAGAACCGCGCGCAGGCGATACCGAACCTGATCACCCCTGATTTTCTGCTCCTGGCATACAGCCAGTTGCGGCAGGCCCGCATAGCTGAAACTGAAAATCAAATGATGCGGCCAGCGTTTGAGCAACTGCTGAAGCGCTTGTCCCTCGATCTGCAAGACGGCGAAGTGGCTGCGTCCGGCGTGCCGGAAAGCGGGGCATTTGTGGCTTTCCTGCAAGCGCTGCTCGGGGGTGATTCCACCGATCTTCCCGAACATTATCAAGCCGAATTCGAACTCGTCATGCAAGGGGCCGGGATAGAGCACTCGCCCGTCTGGAACTGCTCGATGGACTATTCCCAGTTCGTTCCGAGGGGGCGTTACACCGAGTCACCAGAGACCAAAGCCTATTTTAAAGCGATCAAATACGCGTCGAGCGCGCTGTTCGCCTTTCAGCCCACGGCTGCGACCGGGGTGGACAATCGACAGGCTGGACAAAACGCACAGGTGGCGCTGGCGCTGGCGAACAGTTTGTCCAAACCGGGCATCGTAGAGTTGTACGATCAATTGAACGAGCAAATTGAATGGAACTTTGGCCGTTCGGAGGATATGCGTCGCGAAGATCTGTTGCAGGCTGCAGAAGCAGCGGCAG
>CAZYDV010000538.1:0-3085 GCA_964646405.1 uncultured Granulosicoccaceae bacterium
GTTAAGCTTTCACCTCTATTTCGTGTCCGGGCGTTGATTCTTCTCTCTTTCGCAATTTCGTGCTAAACCAGGGTCCCTCCCACATTGTCTCCTGAGGTGAAACTCGGAACTGCGATGCCATGCGATGCAATTATTAACATTTAGCCCCCCATCTGGGCCGATTTTCACCCTGCCTTCATCGATCGGTGTACGAAAAGATGGTTCTTGCTCTTACCCTCCCTTCGTTTGCATGGATGCCTCGTGGTTGCTTGCGTATTTGTTTTGTTTGTTCCGCGCTTGTCTTTCTCTCTCGCTGGCGACACAGAATATGTACATGGCGGCCATGTCGCAGAACCCCGCGGCCATGATGCTGATGCCACCTACCGAGACCATCACCGGACTGCCGGGCTACGTCTACTGGATCGTCGGATCCGCGCTCGCCGTTGCAGTACTGGGACCGAGGTTCATGCAGGCCAGGCGCGAAGCGGCACAAGCGCAAGGCTCTGGCAGCAGTACCGCAAATCTCGGCGGCGGAGAAGCTTGATGTTGAAACAAATTTTCCTGGGTAGATTCTGGCACTGGGCGCTACTGGCCATCGCCACACTGCTGCTGTGGTTTGGTGGCAGCAGGCGCCTGCATGTGATCGAATTCAACTGGTTCATCATCGCGATGCTGATCGGAACCGCGGCGATGCTGCTGGCCATTATTCGCTTTCATCGCGACGGTGAACGCGTGACGCGCGACGAATTGGTGGTGCAGACCTTTGACCCGGATGCCGAAGTGGCGCTGGATCGCGAGTGAGTCTGCCAGACGCCTGAAACCGTAACGCCGGCAAGATAGATACGACTGGTGTCTAGTCGGCGGCAGTCAGCCGTCGTGCAAGATAGCGCTGGAACTCCCAGATCGTATTTTCCTTGGGCGACAACCGTCCGGGGCGCGCTGCGAGCGCGCTTGCGTTGCATGCAATGGCACTGGTGATGGGTTTGTCTTCGTCGTTGATCGCATGAAAACTCTTTTTCAGCTCGTCGGTACGACGTTTGCGCTCGGCACCCTGCGGCATCGCGTCGGGGTGAACATCAACGCCCCAGTTGACCCGCACCCTGGCAACATCGAGTGGCATCAGCGACATCCAGAATGTCCGCTCGGGAGAAATCGAGGCGACATGCGACGGATACGCGCCAAATAGCGGGACGGTGCTCACCTCTTCGTCGGTCAGTGCGGTATTCGGGTTTTGCATGACCTCACTATGCTCATACGTGACGCCCTGCACTCGGCCCTGGGTGTAAAGGCAGTAGGCGGCACCACCCGGCTGCACAATGGCACGGCGCGTCGGCAGCGCAGGTTCGACGGTTGAACGGTGAACGCAAAACAGATGGTAGGGCTCCATGAAGTTCTGAAACAGAATCTTCCAGTTCGTCTCCCACACTTCGTCGACGCGAAACAGCGTTTGATATCGGGCGACATCATAGTTCTCCAGCCGCCTTGACAGCGGAGCCAAACGCGGTGCGAGCGGGGTGGCATTCGGATCCAGGTTGACGTACACCCATCCCAGCCACTCCTCGACCGCAAACTGCGGCAGGCGCCAGTCACGCCGATCGAAATTCTCGCGCATATGCGGTGCGGCAATCAATTGCCCATCGAGCGCGTAACTCCAGGCGTGGTAGGGACAGGTAATTCTCTCGCGACAATTGCCCCGCCCTTCGAGCAGGCTCATCATACGGTGGCGACAGATATTAGACATTGCCCGCAACACGCCATCGCGGTCACGCAGAATGATCACTGGATCGCGCGAGATCGTCGTAACGCGATAATCCCCCGGGCTGGAAAAATCATCACTGCGGCCCACGCACATCCACTCGCGGTTGAAGATCCGATCGCGCTCCAGCTCCAGAAATTCGGGCGAACTGTAAACCTGTGGCGGCGTCGCTTCGGCGAACTCTTGTGGCAATTGCGCATTGCGGCGCACCGCGTCGAGCAACTCTGCCAGTGGCATGTTGGGTTTCATGACACCACAATCAAATCGCGGCGCACATCACACAGCCTCTCACCGCCATTGTCAGTAACTACGACGGGCTCAGAAATCGCAGCGCCAAAATCTGCCAGCCAGACACCGGATTGAAAATGAAAACACATGCCGGCCTGCAGCACGGTTTTGTCTCCGGGCCGTAAACTTGCCGTTCGCTCGCCCCAGTCAGGCGGATAATTCAGCCCAATGGAGTAACCAACCCGGCTCTTTTTCTCAAAACCGTGTGCCTTCAGCACCCGCTGCCAGACGGATTCGACTTCCTCGCAGCTTACCCCGGTTCGCATGGTTTCAATCGCCCGGTCCCCGCCCTCGACTATCGCATCGGTCAGGCGCTTCATTTCGTCGGGTGGTTCGCCGATGTGAGCGGTTCGGGTCAGTGGCGCATGGTAGTGACGACGCGCGGCGGCCAGCTCCATGACGATCGGCCCCGAGTCTGGCAGTGGTTCGGCAGACCAGGTCAGATGTGGCGTACTGGTGCCCTCACCCACTTGTATCAGCGGACACAAGCCGGTGTAGTCGCCATAGTGGTTATCAAAACCGATGATCTGATCGCGATAGACATCGGCGACAACTTCGAATTGTCGCACGCCCGGTTGCAGGCGATTGAGTGCATTGTTCATCGTGGTTGTGATGATGCGGCCCGCCTGTCGCATGTACACGAGTTCGGCCTCAGACTTGATCAGCCGCGCCCAGTTGACGAGCTCGCGATTATCGGTGACCGTGGCATCAGGCAGACCGTTGACAATATGCTGATGCGCACGCGCGGTGTAATAGTGCGCATCGAATTCGACACCGACACGTACGCTACCCCAGCCGCGACTTTTGATCAGATCGCACAGTTCGTCAAACGGATGTTGCGCGGCGTGATGCACCAGGCTTTCCGAAAACGCAACGATGTTACCCGCCGGCAAGTCAGTGGTGGTATGTGCCGACCTGGCATCCTGTTCACGGCCGAACCAGATCGGCCATTGTTCATCCAGATGCAAAAGCACCGCCTGTGGCGTATAAAAAGACCAACCGTCGAATCCGGTCAGCCAGCTCATGTTGGCGGGATCCTGACAAATCAAAAGATCAAAGCCC
>CAZYDV010000539.1:0-3072 GCA_964646405.1 uncultured Granulosicoccaceae bacterium
ATCACTTCTTCGGTGGCCCCACCCATGTCGCCGGCAATGGTGTCGGCAATATCGCCTGGTGCGAGATGCACCATAATGAAGTTCAGCACGATGACAGCGAGCAGCAATATCGCTGCATAGCCGATCCTGCGAACCAGAATGCGAAGAAATTCCATAGTTCAGGCGTGGTTGGAGGCGGAGTTTTAGTCGTGTTGAACCGGGGGCAACTGATGCTGCCCGAAGGCCTGGCGCAACTGCAGGCCTATGACATTAGAATTGCGTGTCATAGACCCTCTTGCACATTAACGATCTACTTCAGGTAGACGCGATCCAGCGGTGAGACCGTCGCCCAGATACCACCCGGCGGGTTGCCGACTTTGTCGCTGTAGATGGTGTGGTAGGGCAGTGTGTAGGCCCAGTAGACGGGTAGTTCTTCAGCCACCAGTTTCTGGAACTCCGAATACAGCGCCTTGCGTTTGTCCGGGTCGGTTTCCTTGCCGGCTTCTTCCATCAGCGCGTCAACTTTCTCGTTTGAGTAGCTCTGCGTGTTAGACCAGATCACCCCTTTTTTGATGTTGCTGCTCTGGTAGGTGCGGTGCACGCCGATAACCGGATCACCCCAGTTGAATACGACATCCCAGGTGAGGTCGAAATCGTGGTTACTGACCCGCTTTGACCACGTGGGGAAATCCGGTGCAGCGCGAATTTCAACATCGATGCCAACCTTTTTCAGTTGTGGCTTGATGTACTCGGCAGGCGCCTTAATACCCGCCCAGCCGTAGTCGAGCGTGAGCTTGAAACGCATGCCGTCATCGCCTCTGGCGTAGCCTGCGTCATCGAGGATCTGGTTGGCTTTGTCCAGATCGACGTCATAGGATTCGACATCGGGTTCATACAACCAGCTACCGGGGTGTATGCCGGTTTTTGCCTCACTGGCAGTGCCGAGCATGATCGCTTTAGTGATGAAGTTGCGATCAACTGCATAGGCGATTGCCTTGCGCACATTGACGTCACTGGTGGGTTCACGCGCCGTATTGAATGCCAGCCAGGCGATAGGGCCAATCGCGGCGTAGCCTTCGGGCTGAGCGGTGACGCCGTCTGCTTTTTTCAGGCGGTTGATATTCTGCGGTATTTGCTCGAAGCCCGACATATGCACTTCGCCGTTTTCCAGAGCGATGGTGCGCGCCGAACCATCCTTGATAATTCGCATGACGATTTTATCGAGGTAGGGTCGGCCGTCGATGAAGAAGTCTTCGTTGCGCTCAAGAATAATGTGCTGGTCGCGGGTGAACTCTACCAGCTTAAACGGGCCGGAGCCGACAACGCCTTCTGAGTTGGCCGGATGGCTTTTCGGATCCTGACCGTCGCCGTAGACGTGTTCGGGGATGATCGGCAGCAGTTGTGAAGACATCGCCAGCAGCAACGCCGGGTGCGGCGCGCTGAGATTTAAAACGGCGGTGGTATCGTCCGGGGTGTCAACGGATTCAACCGGCGCGAACATGGTTTTGAACGGGTGGTTCTCCTGCACGGTCTTGATCGAAAAGGCCACGTCTTTGGAGGTGATCGGCTTGCCGTCGTGGAAGGTCGCGCCTTCGACCAGATTCAGCGTTACCGTCATGCCGTCTTCAGAGACGTCCCAGGACTTGGCGAGATAGGGCTGCGGATCCCAGTTTTCGTCATAGCGCAGCGGTGCCGCAAACAGTTGTGTTCCGGGCTCGCCGGTGGCAATACCGGATTGCACAGCCGGATTCAGGTGCCGCGGTGTATTCTGGATCGACATCACCAGTGTACCGCCGCGTTTGGGCTCCTCGGCGATGGCAAGCCCAGTGCTCAGGAGCACTGCCGCCAGTGCGGTAGTGGCGATTTTTACTGTCTTCAGCATGTATTTCCCCCTCGGGATTGTGATGGGTATGGCGCTGGATGTGCGTGAGCTGGATGTGCGCTGGTCACCGGTGATGCAAGCAGCGGCGGCGACAGTCAATCCGGGTCACTCCGGGCCATGGCAACCATTAGTATCATTTCCCTGCAGCGATGTCGATTCGCGGTGCAACTGGATGACTCGCCGGGGCAAGTGGGCTTGATTGTCGCGCCAATCGCCGGTGATCAGACGTTGGCGGGACGCTTCAACAGCCAGATATTGGTGGTCGCCGGCGTTGTACCCTTCAGGCCACCCTTCAGCGGAGCGCTGGTCAGCAAATCCATGTCGTACCGTTGCGCATAGTGCTGTGTGATTTCATCGTTCTGCACACAAAACGGCGGGCCCTGCATCAGTGTCTCGTCGTATTCGAAGGTGACCAGCAATTGCGAAGCGCGGCCAGTAATTGAGGACAGATGGGCAGCGTAACGTTGGCGCATCGCTGGCGGCAGTGCCACCATGGCCGCACGATCGTAGACGCCGTGAACCTCGCCCAGCAGATCGGCGTCGAGCGCGAATATGTCGCCCGCGAAGATGTCAATGCCTGTCGCGCGGTAGTGCCTGAGCTCACCGTTTTGCGTGATTGTCGGATCAACGCCAAGATCGGCAAACAGTTGTTGCACGGCGATCTCGCTCAGTTCGACACCCGCCACCTGATAGCCGCTGGAGAGCAACCAGCCAATGTCCAGCGTTTTGCCGCACAGCGGCACAAACACGCGATCGTTCTTTTGCAGTTCGAGCGCGCCGATGTTTTTCGTGAGTGCCGGATTGACGTCATCTTCGTGAAAGCCAATCTGGTTTTGTTGCCAGCGCGTGTGCCAGAAGTCGGGTTCCATTGAGCTCCTCAAGTGTTCAGGTTGCAGCACCGATGGTACACCCATTTTTTAGCACGGGCGGTTGGCACCCGGTGGATTCGCAGCGGCAGCCGGTCGTGTTACCCAGCGCGTATTGCCGTTACCAACCAGCTTGACTGATCGATCAGTCAGTGTAGAGTGGCAGCATGACGATGGCGACCCACAAGCTTGACCTGCCAGGCGAGTCACCGGCGATCACGCGCATTCTTGATGCGGCGGAGATGGAATTCGCCCATCGCGGCTACGACGGGGCCGGCATGAAGGCGATTGCCGTGCGTGCGGCACTGGCACAGGGCACGCTGCACTATCACTTTGGCAACAAGG
>CAZYDV010000540.1:0-3055 GCA_964646405.1 uncultured Granulosicoccaceae bacterium
GTACATCGTTAACTGGTGTGATATCCAGTGTCGCTACACCCGAAACGCTGTCCGCGGCGTCGGTTACTGAGTAACCGAAAGTGACAGCCGCATCATCATCTTCCGTCGGGGTGTAGCGCCAGCTTCCGTCACCGTTATCGGTCAAGGCGCCGTTACCAGCGCTGATAACTAAACCGATCGCCGTTAAGTCATCCCCTTCGATATCACTCGCATTGGCCAACAGCTCTGTCTGGGTAATCAGGCGGGCACCACTGTCTTCAGTTATGGCAACCAACGTGACGGGCGTTGTTGCTGGTGCGTCGTTGGTACCCACAATTTCGATTTCGACGGCATCTGATGTGATTCTGTCCCCGCCGCTGCCTGTATTGCCCTGGTCGTCAACTGTCAGTTGTAGCGAGTCTGTGCCTGAATAATCTGGCGATGGGGAATAGCTCAACCCTTCCAGCGCGGCTGTAGCGGCTGACGACGACGCGTTGAATGAAATACTGGATGTTCCATTGCCGCTCAGATTGGCAAGCATAGCAATACTGCCCAGATTCAACGTGCCGTTTGCGACCTGCAGGGTCACCGCAAGCGACTGATCATCGGCGTCAACATCTGCAACAACAATGGCATTACCGTTTGCAGGATGAAATACAAGCGTCGACTCCTCATCTATCACCTGTGCTGCAGGCCGGTTAGCGAACAACGCGAAGTCCTGTCCGGTGTTCTGTGCACCAAATGTATCGGCAAGGCCAGCCACCCAACCAGTATCTGTTAGCTGAATGGACGTGGCTACTGGTGTGCTAGTGGATTCCTCAACGCCGATATCAACGGATACCATACCCGCAGCAGCACCATTTGTCGCGGTGAAAGTGCCTTCCCAGCTCAGGAACTGCACCACCTGCCCGCCATCATCAATCAAAGCGAAACCGTCGGGGGCTCCGTTTTGCAGGCTGCCCGTTGCAAAGTTCAAAACGATGGTTCCGATTCCGCTACCCTGATCGGTCACCACGCCCGAAATCGGGTCAGCGTCGCCAATGGTCGAACCGTTTGCCCCGTTGTATCGCTGAACAGACCAGCCGCCTGGATCGAACCCGGCGGGACCGGCAATTTCAATCGCCTCACCGACATCGGTTCCATTATTGTCGTAGTGTATTTCATTGATAAACGGACTAGTTACATCTAAAGGCACGGCCAGCGTCGGCGCGTCGTTGACAGGCTCAACGGCGATAAGAATCTCACCATGGTCCATTGAGACGTCGGAAGCCTCCATTGCGATCTGACTGGGCCTCAGAGCTCGACTGTAAATACCGACGTTGTCAATCAAACCGTCGAGCTCTGATCCAACGGATGTTGACGCACCCTGGTCATAGGTCAGTAACCCGGCTTCAACGCGACTGGCAATCTCGGCACCATTGACATAAAGCCTCACTACATCATTGGCATCATCAAAAACCACAGCGACATGCGACCAGCCCGGATCAAGCGACGCACCGGAGCTGAATACATTGCGACTCGATCCGTCAATGTCATCGTAGTAGGTGACCTCGACTTCACCATTATTCAGTTGCAATGTGATGTTACCGCCCAGTGAAACGACGGTTTCGATGCCAATAAGACTTGGGTTCACAAACGCCGTCAGCGTGACGTCCAGCGGTTCCTCCAGCGCTACATCGTCGGACAACACAAACACATCACTACGGCCAAGCTGTAGAACAAGTCCGCCTCGTTCGGCGCCAGGGTCGGTTACAACGAACGGCAAACTGGCATCGTCGAACGGGGCGTAGGTATCCGTACTCAATGCGAAGCCAGCGGTTACATCCAGCGTGGCGTCGCCATTGAAGTCCGTATCGGGTGTGAAGGCGAGACTCGCCAATGCCACGTTGAGATCACTCTCAAGCCCCTCAATGACGAAACCAGCATCGCCGTTCGCACCTTCTGTAAACATTATCCCGGCGGTGTTGGAAAGTTCGAGTACGCCGTGGGTGACCGAGAGCCGGACCTGCATCATCGAATCCGCGCCTGCAAATCCGTCTGTCACTTCAATGAGCTCAGAACCACTGAACGCAAGCGTCACATCCTCACCTGCGGTCACCGCTGTTGGAGCCGAAACAGCCAGGCTCGTATAGACTTCAACCATTGAACTGCCGGACACGGACTGCGGGCTGTCCGGGTGCCCATCGGCGAAAGTCCATTCAATTTTTACATCACCGGTGGCTGTGCCAGTGTTCTCGTAGAGTATTTGTTGCAGGATGTGGTTGACGTCGGCAGATGATGCGACTTCCCCACCCCCATCTACAAACTCGATGACCAATTGACCGGCGTTGGTGCTGTCAAACAGCGCTATCGTGTGCCCGTTCTTTTGCAACACCCGACCCAGGTCGATGTCGTCGACCAACGCAATATCGTTGGCGTCAGTGAATCCGAACGAATCTTCGGGGTCCGGGTTGGCAACACCACTGCGTTGCAGCGTTACCGTCGCGCCAGTGAAATCATCGATTGCGCTGAGTTCGTCATCGTGGATCTCCACATCGATATCAATCGGGATCGCAGGCCCACCCACAAGGAAACTCACAGTCCCGTCGAGCGTATTCACCGAACCGGGAACAGTCTCGAACGTCGGACGTTCATTCAGATCTTTGACGTGAACGGTTATCGTTTCCTGGACAGAGCCACCATTAGTGTCACTTACAACGACCGTGATATCGTGCGATGTGGCGGCCTCAAAATCGAGTTTGGATCCATTCGCTACAGACATTCCGCCCGTGTTGGCGTCGATGGCAAACCGGCCTTCGGCATCGTTTGTTAATGTAAAGCTGAATGCGTCGCCCGTTACTGCTGTTGCATCCCATTCAACGACATATTCAAGTTGATGGTGAGGCAGGTCGCTCCAGTCGTACCAAACGCCCGCGCCATTAATTGCACCGGCATCTTCGCCTTCAGGTAACGGATTGGTACTGTTTTCGGGTTCGCCCGAATTCCAGTTCGCATACGCGCCAGCGACAGCCGCTCCGTTTTCATTACCCGACCAGAACGGCGTGCCCTCGCTGCTGCCCTCCAGCCAGTGCCATGC
>CAZYDV010000541.1:0-3042 GCA_964646405.1 uncultured Granulosicoccaceae bacterium
CTGTGGACACCGGTTTGTGCCGACTCGTCATCCACCACTCGCATCATCCTTTCACCGGCGACGGTGCCCGGGCAAATCACATTGACCCGTATTCCGTGTTCACCTACCTCCATCGCAAGGCTTTTGGTCAGACCGATCACCGCCCATTTGGCAGATGAATAAGCCGAGCGCTGCGGGTAACCATGCCACCCTGCGGTAGAAGCAATATTCACGATCGACGGTCGCAGGCTTGACTGCGATTGGCGCATCATCGGCAGCGCACGCCGTGAACAGAGGAAAGTGGCATCGAGGTTAACCGCGTGACAACGCCGCCAATCCGCAAGCGAGACATCCTCAAGCCGTGCCGTCGGCCCCTTGATGCCGGCGCAATTGATCAGGCAGTCTATGCCGCCAAAATCTTCGAGCTGCTTTTCAAATAGTGCGTCCACGGCGCCTTCATCGGCGACATCGGCAGAGCTGGCTTCTATCGACGGACTCGATTGTTGTAGCTCCGCCACCGCCCTGGCATCAACATCGGCGATGTGCACCCGCGCGCCCTGCGCCAAAAACGATTCGGCAATACATTTGCCAATACCACTGGCACCCGCGGTAATCAGCACACGCTGATCGCTAAACTCAGTCAACCGAAGTACTCCCACGTTAGAGTCGCGCGATAATCACAACCAGTATTTTTCTCTCACCTGCACTGGCCGACGAGCACCATCAGGCAATTGCACTGTGAGTTCGGTGCCATCGTGCCAGTGTGAATTTGCCACCATACCGACAGCCACATTGCAGGAAAAATCTGGCGACCAGGCCGCCGACGACACCCTGCCGACGATTTGATCGGCCGCATCGAAAAGTGGCCAGAATACGGTCAACGCCGGCAGCCGGTCGCCGTCAATCTGCAACGGGCGCACCTGGCGCTGCGGCATGGCCGATTCGCGTAACGCGGCAAGCCCGAGGCACTCTGTTTTGGCATCCAGGTGACAGTATTTACCCAGACTTGCCTCAAGCGGCGTGTGTTCAATGGTCATGTCGCTACCAAACGACAGCAGCCCGCCCTCGATGCGCTCGATTCCATTGGGCCCACCCGAGCGCACATCCAGATCTTCGCCTGCTTCGAAAAGGGTATCCCACAGGGGTTCGCCGTTTTCAAAACCATCGACGTAGATTTCAAAGCCACCCTGCAACGACCAGCCGGATCTTGCCACTATCATGCGGGTGCCGTTGAATTCAATCGGCTTGTGACGAAAGAAGCGGGTCGAGACGATATCGTCACCAAACACACGCCGCATCAATTCATTGGCTTTTGGCCCCTGCACCGCCAGCGGATGGACATCGGGTTCGAACACCTGCACGTCCAGCCCCCTGCCGGCTGCCAGACCCTTGTAGTAGAGCAGCATCTGGGTATCGGCGATCGATACCCAATAGCGGTCTTCGGCCAGCTTGTTCAGTACCGGATCGTTCAGCATTTTGCCGTCGGCATCGACGTTAGGTATGTAATAGCACTGATCATCCTGCATTCCGGTCAGATCGCGCGGGGTCGTCATCTGAACCAGTTTGCGCGCATCCGGACCTTTTATCTCCACCTGGCGCTCGCAGGATACATCCCACACCTGCACCGCAGATTTAAGATGCGCATAGTCTTCTTCGGCAGAGCTAAACACACTGGGCAACAATGTGTGGTTATAGACGGTATAGGCCTTGACGCCATTGGCTTCAACGCGGCGGGTGAACGGTGTGCTGCGCAAACGCGGCGACTTTACAAGGACGGCTTGGGACATGACGACTGACTCAATACAGTTTTTCAATCAACGGCGGGCCGACTCCAATTCGATCTGCCGTTCGCGGTAAAGGATATACAGATTGCAACTAATGATCGTGACGATACCCAGCACGGTGAAGAGGCCCGGGACTTCACCCCAGAACCAGTAGCCGAACAATACGGCCCAGATAATGTAGGTGTACTCAAAGGGTGCGACAGTACTCATCGGCGCGACTGAATAGGCCATCACCAGGCCGTATTGGCCAAAAGCGGTGATCAGCCCGAGGGACAAAAAAATCAGCAGCTGGTTTGTATTGGCCGGAGCCCAGTCGCGCACTAAAAAATCTACCGCAGGATTATTTGCCGGCTCAGGTGTCCACAAGTGGACGACAAATGCTGCCAGCACACTGCCGACGAGAAACGCAATGCTCGCGTAAAACGAGATCTGCCAGCCGTTGTTGTGCTTATTGACCGCCGCCGTCATTAAAATCATCGCGGCATAGGTAGCTGCGGCAAACAGCGCCAGAAAAGCGGCTAATTGAAAAAAATTGCCACTCGGTCCCAACACCAGCAGCACCGATAAAAAACCGACCACTACCGCCGTCCAGCGTCGCGGCCCCACCTGCTCGCCCAACAGCAAAGATGAAAACACCGTGACGAATATCGGTGCCGTGAAAACGATGGCAACGACTTGCGCCAGCGGCATGGCCGCTATCGCGAGGTAGTAGCCCAGATAGGCGAGAAAGCCAAACAGGCCACGCAACATCATAATCCACGGTCGGTGCGGGACAAAGCCTGCCAGCCCACCCTTTAGCCAGACAATAATTGCCAGCACGACCAGTGCGACGACAGAGCGCAAGCACATGATCTGCAGGATCGAAAAGCGATCGGCGTAGGCCTTGATCACCATGTCCTGAACCGTGTAGAGGAACAGTGCCGATACGATCAGAGTAATCCCCAGAACCGGCCGCGACAGCGATGCGCCGGTGGGATCAGCGTGAGTGGGCAAACTGGCAGCCAAGTGGTATCGGTCCGGTCGGGAGAAACTGGGGTGACTGGCCCGGATTATTCTTGAAAACTCCGGGCTCATGGAGGGCAGAGTGTGCCACGGTTTCCGATCGACAGAACCGGTCAGTTGCAGACGAACGTTTTCGTTTGCGACGCACCGATTCGCAATCTGAACACACCGCGAGGTCCCGGCAAAATGCTACTATCGTCTGCGTGACCCAACGTTGATGACGAACCGACCGCATGGCGCAGCAAGAGTGTGACTACCTGATCATCGGCGCGGGTTC
>CAZYDV010000542.1:0-3019 GCA_964646405.1 uncultured Granulosicoccaceae bacterium
GCAATGCACGCCAATCATCAGTGAGTGTGGAAATGGCCACGGCTGGCTCGCGTAGTACTGCACGCGTTGAATTTGAATGCCGGACTCTTCAAACGTTTCGCGCCGCACGGCGTCTTCGATTGTCTCACCCGATTCGACGAAGCCTGCCAGTGTGGAATACCAGCCAGGTGGAAAATGAGGTCCGCGACCCATCAGACATTTGTCGTCCTTTACCGCCAGCATGATCACAACCGGGTCTGTGCGCGGAAAGCTCTGATGATCGCAGGACGTGCACTCGCGTCGGTAGCCGCCGATCATCGAGCGCGTGGTGGCGCCACACTTGCCGCAAAACCGGTTGACGCTGTTCCAGTGCAAAAGGCTCGCACCCTGTGCGATCGCACCAACGTCTGCCTCCGAGGTGCTGCTCGAATACAACAGTGAACGATAGTCGTAGTGGCGATAGGGGGCCTGTATCGCGTCCTTGGTGACGCTGACCGGTACCGCGACGCGTGGCCCGCTTTCGCTCTGGCCAAGTAGAATGGCATTATCCAGGTCCGGTTCGAACTGCGCCGCCTCTGTGATGCCGAAGATCGCGGTGGGCTGCTCATCGCGCCGCACGATCACGCCCTGATCGCAGAACAAATGCAATTCCAGTTGCTCGCTCGCCAGCGCGTCAGGCAGGGTGGTGTCGTCCCGGTGCTCGGCATCTCGTATCAGCCGATTTTGGGAAAATCCGGTGCTGGCGCTGGGTTCCGGATACGGACTGTCAAACGTGATGGTCATGGTTGTCCTGTGGGTGTCGCGGTTACTGCACGGTGGGGCAGGCGCTTGTGGTGCAAAGAACTGCCGGTATTCCTGACGATTTCTGTTCCGCAGATTAGCACATCGACTCACCGTTGCTGTGGCGTCGAGATGATATGTCAATTTCGATACGGTCGAGTGCTAATTACTTGAATGTGATGGGGTTGGCACTATATTCGCCGCGGTAAACTCGGCGGCACTGCCCTCAATCTGTCGCATGGTTCAGTGCTCATCTGGACCTTGTAAGGAAACCGACTAACCCCGAATATTCGCGCAGTTTTCTACACTCACGGAACTCACATCAATGAAAATGACCACCGAAGAGGCCTTCGTCAAGGTCTTGCAACGGCATGGTATCGAACAGGCGTTTGGCATTATTGGCTCTGCGTTCATGCCGATCTCGGATCTATTTCCTCAGGCGGGCATCACCTTCTGGGACGTGGCTCACGAAACCAACGGTGGTCTTATCTGTGATGGTTACACGCGCACAACCGGCAAAATGGGCATGGCCATCGCGCAAAACGGCCCGGGTATTACCGGCTTCGTCACCGCGATTAAAACCGCCTACTGGAACCACACCCCAATGCTGCTGGTCACCCCTCAGGCAGCCAATAAAACTATCGGTCAGGGCGGCTTCCAGGAAGTCGAGCAGATGGCCATGTTCAGCGAGATGGTCTGCTACCAGGAAGAAGTGCGCGACCCCAGCCGAATCGCCGAGGTGCTTAACCGTGTGATCCTGAAAGCCTGGCGCGGTTGCGCACCGGCGCAAATCAACGTACCGCGCGATTTCTGGACGCAGGTTATTGACATCGAACTGCCGCAGGTGGTTCACATCGAAGCGCCGGCCGGTGGTGCAAACGCTATAGCTGAAGCGGCGTCTATTTTGTCCGAAGCCGAATTCCCGGTCATTCTTTCTGGCGCTGGCGTGGTGATCGGTGATGCGATTGATGATTGTGTAGCCTTGGCCGAAAAGCTCAGTGCACCGGTTTGCTGCGGCTATCAGCACAATGATGCCTTCCCCGGTTCGCATCCGCTGTCTGTTGGCCCGCTGGGTTACAACGGCTCTAAAGCGGCGATGGAACTGATTGCCAAAGCCGACGTCGTGCTGGCACTCGGCACACGATTAAATCCGTTCTCAACGCTTCCAGGCTATGGAATCGACTACTGGCCAAAAGATGCGAAGATCATTCAGGTCGACATCAACGCCGATCGCATTGGTCTGACGAAAAAGGTCAGCGTCGGTATCTGTGGCGACGCCAAACAAGTCGCGCAGAGCCTGCTGGCACAGTTGGGCGGTGCCGCCGGTGACAAGGGGCGTCAGGAGCGTACCGATCTGATTCGCACCACCAAGTCTGCGTGGTTGCAGGCGCTGTCCAGCATGGATCACGAAGACGATGATCCGGGTACCAGCTGGAACGAAGATTCGCGCAACCGCGATCCGGATCGCATGTCGCCGCGCATGGCATGGCGCGCGATTCAAATGGGTCTGCCGGACGAGGCCATCATCTCCAGCGACATCGGCAACAACTGCGCGATCGGCAACGCCTATCCCACGTTTGAAAAAGGACGAAAGTACCTGGCTCCCGGGTTGTTTGGCCCCTGCGGATACGGCTTTCCGTCGATTATTGGTGCCAAAATCGGTTGCCCGAACACACCGGTAGTCGGCTTTGCCGGCGACGGTGCATTCGGTATTTCCATGAGTGAAATGTCGAGCATCGGTCGCGACGAGTGGCCCGCGATCACCATGGTGATTTTCCGCAACTACCAGTGGGGCGCCGAAAAGCGCAACACCACTCTGTGGTACGACAACAACTTCGTCGGCACAGAACTCGATCCGGGTTTGAGCTACGCCAAGGTTGCTGATGGTTGCGGTCTTAAAGGTGTCACCGTGCGCACTATGGATGAGCTTACGGATACACTGCGTGCGGCGTGCAAGGCGCAGGATGATGGTGTGACCACGTTCATTGAAGTGATTTTGAATCAGGAACTGGGCGAGCCCTTCCGTCGTGATGCGATGAAGAAGCCTGTGCCTGTGGCGGGGATTGATCCTGCGGATATGCAGCCGCAGCGCGGGGCTGTTTAGGGGTTTTTCGCCTTCGGCGGATTGATGTGGCCGCGCTGGCTGTTTGCTGGCGCGGCTGGTTTTCTTTTTTCTCTTTTCGTTTTTTGGCTTCGCGTGCCTCGCGCTGAGTTAATTTGAAAAACGGTCTTTCGACCTACTTTTGAGACCAAAAGTAGC
>CAZYDV010000543.1:0-3018 GCA_964646405.1 uncultured Granulosicoccaceae bacterium
CCCGTGTTGATGCGATGCTGGATTTCATCCGCAACGGCAGGAATGCGGTCAGATTGCCAGGCGAATATTCGGCGGCGCGCGCAGAGCAAAGCCTGCAAAATGATCAGGTAACGATAGACGCGTCACTACTGGCCGATCTGGAAAGACTTGCCGACACTGGCGAGTAGTCAACGGCGATCCACTCTTTATAGGTCTGGCAGCAGCTCGACAATTCCCGGTAACGCAAACCGGAGCAGCGTCAACTACGCTGCCATTTTTATCGTACAAACTCCGTAACCACTACACCCCTGGTTTACCTCGCGTTCAATCCCATACGGCCGCAGGCCTCACTGAGCCCGTAACACGCTGCTGCGAATTGATTACATCCGGAAAGAAATGCTTACCCAACGCCTGATAGTCATCGTCGCCTATCAGGCCGAGCTTACGCAATACTGCCCCGAGCGCCACCTCCGAACCGCGCGTTGCGCCATCATCAATTTTCAGCGCGATGCCAATGCCATGCGTGTGTGAGACTGCACCAAAAACGCCTTCTGCACCGGTTTTCACGGTTAGATCGTCAACCTGTTGCATGATTGCCGTGCAACATCTGCCGCTGCCGGCCACAAGCTCAGGGTGCTGCCGCATAGCAGTGGTTATGCGATCCATCGCGACACGACGTCTCGCCGCTCCGCCACTGCCTGCCAATTGCGCATAGGCATGGGCCAGCGAAGTCAATGGCATGGCCAGTGCCGGCAGGCCGCAACCATCCAGATCCCATGGGAGTGTTGCGACCTGCAGACCAGTCAGCGACTGCAGTACCGCCATCCAAAGCTGCTGTGTCTTGTGCTCGTAGCCAGAGTATCCGGCAAGCGATGCCTCGTGGTATCGGGCCAGAGTCAACATACCCGTGTGTTTGCCGGAACAGTTGTGGTGATGCCGCCCCGCCTGCTGACCGCTTGCCAGCATGGCGTGTGTTGCAGGCTGATAGCCTGGCCACGCAACACCGCATTCCAGATCATCGGGCGACAGACCGACTCTGCTCATCCACTGATCCAGCGCCGCTATGTGGATCGGCTCGGCATTGTGCGATGCGCAGGATAGGGCGAGTTCCGCGCTCGACAGGGCAAAATGTTCGGCTGCGCCGTCCTCAACCAGCGGGATCGCCTGGAACGGTTTGAGCGCCGAGCGCGGAAACACCAGCGCCTCAACATCACCCATTTCCAATACCCTGTTACCGTTCGAATCAACCGCCACCACGGCGCCTCGATGCCGTGACTCAAGCTGCTGACTGCGGAACACTTCCACCAATACCGGATTCACACGGACCTACCTTTTTTAGGGGGCACCACCAGGGCGCGCCTGTCCAGAACGGAACGAGATTTTTGTCAACTCAATGAAAAGTTCGATCACGCCAGCAACGAAAAGAAGGGCCGTGTCGAAAAGTAGACGATCACCGCGATGACGGCCAGATAGACCAGCACTCGCAGCGGATATTGCGACCACAAGCCGATCAGCGTCTGGTTTTCGCCACTGGCAGCGCGCTCGGCGTACTCGGCTTTGACGCGCTCGCTACGCTCTGCCTGGTAGGTATCTACCAATTCGCGCGCCCGCGGCAATTGCTCATCGTCGACCAGCCAGATCGCCGGCAGTCCGATTCCCCAGCGACCGGCTGATGTTTCGTAGTGCTCGATGCCATGCTGATCCAGTAACTGCCTGACTTCGTTGGCCTCATCATCGGATACGTGGCGCAGACGAAAAAACAGGGCTGCCATTGCTGTCACCTTGATAACGGAAGGGGCGGCGGCCAGATTAGACCCGCCAGATAATCGACACATTGACCGAACATCGTGTTACGTCTAGTGTACGCAAAAATGTCATGGATCACCGCACAAGTATTGCAATTCGGGAAGCATCATGGCGCCAGAAATGCATATTTCCGATCAGGCCGCTTTCACCGCCTTGAGGCAGAGGAACTCTGCCAGCACTGAGCCGGTCTCGGCACCAACAGGAACCACCTTTGACTGACCAGAAAAACGTCAAACCTGATTTAACGCGCCGCAGAGCGCTGGGCTTGATGGCAGGCGCTGCCTGTGGTTGTCTGTCAGTTCCTGCGCTGGGTGCCGCCAAGCAGACATCCAGCACGGCACGTTTTCTCTACCCGGATCGCAAGCTGGCGTTCCACAACGTCCACACCGGCGAAATGATCTCGACAGTCTACTGGGCCGACGGGCAGTACATTGCGGACAGCCTTGACGATATAGACTGGATTTTGCGCGACTTTCGCACTGGAGAGACCCGTAAAATCGATCCTCGCCTGCTGAACATTCTGTACTTGCTGAATCGCAAACTCGACACCCAAAAGCCGGTCCAGGTGCTGTCAGCATACCGCTCGAAAAAAACCAACGACATGCTGCGCCGCACCACGGAAGGCGTTGCCCGACGCAGCTTTCATATGCAGGCCCGCGCGATCGACATCCGCATCCCGCAAATCGATACACGCCATATCAATGTCGCGGCTTTAAGGCTCGGTGGCGGTGGCGTCGGGTACTACCCCGAATCCAACTTCGTGCATCTGGACACAGGACCGGTTCGCACCTGGTAGCGGGAGTCAGCTCGGTGTTAGAGCGCAGCAGGTCAGCGACGGTGGGCCGGCGATTGCGCGGCGGCGCTGGCATTCTGACACTTGCCACTGCTGTCTTTCCATCCCCCCTGTTGGCCGACTGGATAAGCGAACTTCGCCTCGGCAGCGAGCTGGCGGGAAGCGGCGCGCTGAACTGGCTGCTCGAAAAACGCAGCCTGCCAATCACTCAGCGCGTGTCGCTCGATTACCTGCGTCAGTCGGACGGCGATCGCTACGGCCTCGACTATCGGGCCCAGTTCAATATCAGCAGCTCGTTCTATCACTTTGCACAACTGAGCACCGCGGCCAATCGGGCAGCCGGCATCGAGCGCAGGCAAAGCGCACTGATCGCAACTGCCAACAGCCCTTATCGCGGGCGGGTCGGTGGCCTCGCGCTGGAACTGGGCGCCGGATTTACA
>CAZYDV010000544.1:0-2995 GCA_964646405.1 uncultured Granulosicoccaceae bacterium
ATAACCGCGATAGCTGACGCAACGATTGCCCTCGCGAATATCAAAGCCGGGCTCACCCACATCGACCAGAAAGGCGGTCACGCGCTTGCGCGGTCCGCGTGGTGTTTCATCGAATCCGGTGGCGGCGAATACAATCGCAAAGTCTGGCATCACCGGCCCGGAGATAAAATGCTTTGAGCCGTTCAGTATCCAGTCGTTGCCATCGCGACGGGCGTTGCTTTTCATCGACATAACATCTGAACCGGCATCGGGTTCGGTGAGTGCGAAGAGCTCGCGTTTTTCGCCGCTGACGCAGGGGTTCAGATAGCGCTCGATCTGATCGCCTTCGCAGGCCATTAGCAGTTCGGTTGGCCGGCCGATCCACGAGTGCAGGGCGTGGGTGGTTTTGCCATACTCGCGCTCGATCAGCGCCGTGCTGGTATAGCCGAGACCACCGCCACCGACTGACTCTGGCAGGTTGGCGGCATAGAGCCCCGCCTGCATTGATCGCTGTTCTATTTGACGGCCGAGTTCGGCGGGTACTTCGCCGAGCTTGTCGACTTCTTCTTCATGCGGCAGGATTTCCTGCTCCATGAATTTGCGAACGGTCTGCAGCAGCAGTTCATCTTCGTGTTCAAGCTGGATATCCATGCGCTTTATACGACACCGCGCAAATTGAGCTTTTGGCGCGCCTCTGCAGGCGTTATTGCGCGAGCACCCATTCGTTCCAGAATTTCTATCGCGCGCTCAACCAGTTGTGCGTTGCTGGCCAGTACGCCGCGTTCTAGATAGAGGTTGTCTTCAAGACCTACACGCACGTTGCCTCCCATCGCCACTGCGGCGGCGGCCATTGGCATTTGCATGCGTGATATACCAAAGCCCGCCCAGCTGGCACCGGCCGGCAGGTGATCTTTCATGACTTTCATGGTGTCGACGGATTGATCCGCACCCCAGGGTATGCCTAGACAAATCTGGAACATCGGCGGATCGGCAATCAGGCCCTCGGCAATCATTTGTGCGGCAAAGCGGATATGACCCAGTTCGAACACTTCAAGCTCTGGCTTGACGCCCCACTCTTTGGTGAGCTCTGCCATCTTGCGAAGCGTTGGCGGGGTGGAGATGTAGATCTCTTCGCCATCGCCAAAATTCAGCGTGCCGCAATCAAGGCTGCAGATCTCAGGCAACAGATCCTGCACGTGAGCCAGTCGCTCAAGCGGGCCGATCATGTCGGTGCCCGGTCCGGGCATGGCCGGATTGGCAGCGTCTGGCACCCAGTCGCCACCCATACCGGCGGTCAGGTTGATCACCACATCGGTACCGGATGCGCGCACCCGCTCGACTACCTGACGGAACAGCTCGGGATCCCGTGAGCCCTTGCCGGTGTCCGGGTCGCGCACGTGAATGTGCGCGATGGCTGCACCGGCCTTGGCTGCATCAATGGCGGCGGTGGCGATCTGATCCGGCGTGACCGGCACTCCGGGGTGGCGGCCAACCGTATCGCCGGCGCCGGTTACCGCGCAGGTCACAATAACCTCAAAGTTCATTCGAATGACCTCAATGTTGTGTGTATGACGACAGACCTGACGGGCAATTCGCAGCCGCTGTCACCGCCCGCGAGACTCGCCGAGCTTACCGCAAACCAGACGGCGGATATAGCTGAATCATCAATTCGCCGGCACCCCGGCCAGCCGTACGCGAGCAGCCAAAAACCGCGGCAATAGCGATCGATTCTGAGAAACCCGTCGCGTGAATGCCGTGACAATTTCACTTTTTTCAAAATTGGCCGAAGGATTTTTTGCTATGCAGACAATTACCGCGAAAGATCAAAGCCTGTCCGCGACCGATGCGGCCGACCAGCACCTGGAACAGCGCAGCCAGCTATATGTGAAACGCCAGTTCCAACAGAATATGGTGCTGGAGATGATCCTGATCACTTTTATTCTGATCAATGTGATCGTCACCGTCACCTACTGGATGATGGATAACTTCGGCGATATCCAGCTGATGAAGGAGTATCTGGCCTATACCATTGCAGCGCTGGAGGTGGTCGGATTCATTGGCATCTATCGCTACAATCTGAAGGCCAGTCATCGTATCGCAGGGCCCATTTTCAACGCCGAACGCTGCCTGCAAAAGATGGCCGATGGCGATTTGAACGTGCACATGCGATTGCGCGAGAAAGATCAGTTTCCGGAGCTTGCGAGTCAGATCAACCAGACAGCCGAGGCACTGCGCAGCAGGGTATCCAACGCGCAAGCGCTCGCGCGCTCCCTGCAGCAGGATCAGGATCCAGAAAAGCGTGCCGCCCTGGTAGCCGATCTGGTCGCCACACTCGATGAATTCGATGCGTCCGCGAGCTCAAACCGATGAGCCATGACACGCGGCACTCGCTGCGCGGCTTCACTCTGATTGAAGTGCTGATCACTGTCGCGATTTTCAGTATTATCGCAATGGTTGCCACGCCGTTTTACCAGAGCTATACCGTGCAGGCCAAAGTCGGTGGTGACCTGTTGACAATGGCCCCGGTTAAGCAGTTGATCCAAGAGCGCTATATTATCGACGGCATCTGGCCAGCCACCAATGAAGACGCTGGCGCAAAAGACCCGATCGCCTATTTCGGCAACTACGTGGACAGCGTGACCATTGTCGATCAACCCAGACCAGGCTCAATCGAACTCAACTACGATGACACGGTTTTGCGTGCCCTGGCGGGGAAAACCACTATCGTGTTCTATCCGGTGCTCAGTCCGTCTGGCGAGATTGCCACCTGGCACTGCGACGAGGGCACAATGATCGATCGCTATCGCCCGAAACAGTGCCGCACTGGCGTCTGATATCACACACAGAACGACTCCAGATGTCCATCGACGTTCATGATCTGACCAGTGATCCGCGCCGCCGCCGCTGAACACAGAAACAACGCCATGGCGGCAATGTCTTCGGGCTGGATCAGCTCGCGCATCGAGCAGGCTCGGCGATAGGCGTCGAGAATGGCATCTCTGTGGACACCGGTTTG
>CAZYDV010000545.1:0-2995 GCA_964646405.1 uncultured Granulosicoccaceae bacterium
GATCCACATAGATATTGAATTCGGCGGCCGGCGTGACATTGCCAGGCTCAAAGCCCGCGCCACCCATCAGGACCAGCTGCCCAAGCCGCGAGATAATATCCGGCGCCTTGATCATCGCCATGGCGACATTGGTCAGTGGTCCGGTGGCGACCAGTGTCAGCTCGCCAGCCGGCAGTCGCCGCACGGTGTCAACAATGACATCGACCGCATGGCCGTCAGCCAGATCTGCTGCGGGCGCCGGCAACCCCTCCCCGCTGCCGCTGTCGAGACCACTCTCACCGTGCACGTTTTCGGCAGTGACCATGCGTCGTATCATCGGCCGCGGACAGCCAGCATACACCGGCACCTCGTCGCGCCCGGCCAGCGTCAGTACCTTGCGCGCATTGAGTTCGGTCAGTTCCAGCGGCACATTGCCGCCCACCACAGTCAGCGCCTGCAGATCCAGCTCTTGCGCGGCAACAGCCAACAGAATGGCGACGGCGTCATCATGGCCGGGATCACAGTCGAGAAGGATTTTTCGCGTCATGGCTCGTGTTTAATGGCTGCATCCGTCGCATTATGCGTCAGATTGCGGCAGCAGATTTTTCCAAAGCGATATTGCAATGTGCCGACGCTTGACCTATGTTGCCGTAGCCTGTGTTCCCCCGCGACTGGTCAGCTGATGATTCGAAACGCAAGATTTCAAATAGGACAAGTAGTCAAGCACCGAGTCTATCCGTTCCGCGGTGTGATCTTCGATGTCGATCCGACCTTCGACAACACCGACGAATGGTACGAATCTATCCCCGAACACGTGCGACCGCGCAAGGATCAGCCGTTCTACCACCTGCTGGCGGAAAACGACGAGACCGAGTACGTCGCCTATGTCTCAGAGCAAAATCTGCTGCCTGACGACAACGACGAGCCAGTTCGTCATCCACAGATCGATGAGTACTTCGAAAGGGTGCAGGATGGCATCTACGTCGCACGCGATTCAATGATGCACTAGAACGCGCGCTCAAACGCACTCTCATTACTGCTGCAATAACAGCCGTATAGACGCGAACGCACCGATCAGATTCTTCAAACACAGCGGTGTAGATCAGCCCGCACTGGCGATAATCCTGATGCTGTCGGCGCTGCTGCTGCTCGGCCTGCAGGATGCGTTGTCGAAGTACCTGAGTGTTCACATCGCCATCTGGCAGTTTCAGTTTCTCCGCGCGCTGGTGAATCTGACCGTATTACTGTTCATTGTTATGTGGCTGGCCGAGCCGGCCCTGCTGCGCCCCAAACGTATCGGCCGGGTGGGCCTGCGAAGTCTGATGCACGTCACCGCCACGCTACTCTTCTTTGGCAGCGCACCGTTGCTGACGCTGTCTGAAATGGCGGGCGGCCTCTACACCTTTCCGTTGTTCGTCGCCGCGATCAGCTCAGTTTTACCGGGTGAGCGTGTGGGCGCTCGCCGCTGGCTGGCAATCGGCGCCGGTTTCGCTGGCACCGTGCTGATGTTGCGCCCCGGATCCGAGAGCTTTCGCCTGGCGGCACTGATGCCGGTGGGTGCCGGATTTTTCTACGCGCTGTTCATTCTTTGCACCCGCAGACTGTGTCGCGACGAATCGCCGATGGCGCTGGTACTCGGCAGCAATCTTATGATTCTATCCGTCAGCACGTGCGGCATAGCACTGCTGAGCTTCTATCCGCTGCCCGTCTCGTGGAGCCAACACAACCCCTATCTGTTCACCGCCTGGCAGCCACTATTGGGATGGATGGCCGGCGTCATCGTCATTTGCGGACTGTTGAACTCGCTGTCAAATCTGGGACTGGGCAAGGCCTACCAGAGCGCCGATTCAGCGATGCTGGCACCGTTTGACTACAGCTATTTGATATTCGCGACGTTCTGGGGATACGTGTTCTGGCGTGAGGTGCCCGACCTGCCGGCCGTGGCAGGCATGTGCATGATTGCCGGCGCCGGTCTGTTCGTCGCCTATCGCGAGCGCATCGTCAACCGGGAGCGCGAGTCTTGAGCGATATCACACTGGACGGTCACAATCTCACGCCGCAGCAGCTGGTCGCCATTGGCAGCGGCGCCACCGTCTCCATCGACGCACAGGCGCTTGGAAGAATCGATGCGGCCTGGGCCCTGATGCAGCGCGCAGTCGTTGAGCGCTGGCCAGTCTATGGGGTGACGACCGGTCTGGGTCCAAAGGCGGTCGCGTCGATGCCTGATTCGGCGATTGATTCGTTTTCGCTGTCCACGTTGCGCGGGCGCGCCCATGCGCTGGGCGATCCGATGCCCATCACCTGGGTGCGTGCGGCAATGGCGGTGCGGCTGAATACGCTTTTGATTGGCGCCACCTCGGTCCGGCCGGCATTGGCTGAATTTCTGCGCGATTGCCTGAATCGCGATCTGGTGCCGTGCATCGGGCAAACCGCCTCGATCGGTGCGGCCGACCTGCTCTGGGGTGCAAGCTGGGGGCTGGCTCTGTGTGGCGAGGGCGATATGGTCTGCGACGATGGCACTCGGGTAACGGCGGTCGGCGCCATGGCCGCTGCCGGCCTTGCCCCCTGGCAACCGGCCCCGCGCGAAGGGCTGGCGCTGGCGAGCCATTCAGGCTTCAGTGCGGCCATCGCCGCCACCGGCATGCATCAGGCGCAGACACTGCTTGAGCGCGCCGCGATCGCAGCGGCTCTGTCGATTGAGGGGTTCGCCGCCAACCTGTCCCCTTTACATGAAAGCGTGCTGGCGCTGCGACCACAACCTGGACAAAACCGAGCCGCAGCCCTTTTGCGCGCAACGCTGCAAGGCTCGCGCTTGTTCGAACCCGGCCGCGCCCGTCGGCTGCAGGATCCACTGAGCATTCGCAATATCGTGCAAGTACTCGGCGCCTGTTTCGCGGCGCTTGAGTTTGCTCACGATGCCGTGCACGGTGAACTCAATGGCGCCACCGACAATCCGGCCACACTGCCAGATGAGCAACAGATTCTGTCTCACGGTGGCTATCTGGCCCCCCTGCTG
>CAZYDV010000546.1:0-2993 GCA_964646405.1 uncultured Granulosicoccaceae bacterium
GTCGTCCCGCCGATATCGAGGCGGCGAAGCGCGCACGCCAGCCCGTGGTTGCGGCTACCGAAATCAAGCCGTTGGCGGCGAGCGAGCCTGTGCAGCCAATCGAACAGCCCGAGCGTCTGCAGGCTGCCTGATGAGCAGTATCGCGTCACGCCGCGCAGCGCGAGTCTGCGCGGTGTGGCCTGTGCTGGCACGTCATCATGAGGGGATCGGTGGTCGAGCACTTGATTGACTGTTGTGTGAATGTACCTGCTTGTATGTGAAAGATGGTGTACGCGCTGACGTGCACTGCATTGGTTGGCGTTGGTTGAGTAGTCCCTGGCGGGCGCAATCGCACCGTTCGGCTTTACCCTTCTTCTAAAGTTCACAGCTTTCATGCCGATATCCTGCGCCACGCGCTATCGGAGCTGTGAATTTGATTTTGAAACTTAAAGTGTTCTTAGCCGGGTTGTTTTGCCTGGAGAATATACGCCTGGTCAACGAATTTCTGGCTGAGAACGAAGACGAGAACTATTAGCAAAAACGTCTACGGGCGAAACGGCGCTTGAGTATGATGTGCGTTATCGATGTGTCCAAACCGCGTTAATGTTCCAATGGTGTGGTGTTGCGCTCGCTCACCGGCAGCGATCTTTTTCGCGTCACTGGTTTATCATCGCCTGATACCTGGCAGGGGTGGCGATGACAGAGTTGGATACAGAAACACTGATGTCCGGACCGGATACGCTTGTGCGTTTGATTGCCGGCGGTCAAACGCTGTTTGGTCCCGGTGACGAATGCACACACTATGTATTTGTGCGCGGCGGCTGTGTACGCGTGGAGTTGTTGTCCAGCCATGGACAGCAACTGGTGCTCTACCGCATCGGAAGCGGTGAATCCTGTGTGATGACCACCGCTTGTCTGCTGGGCACCACGCCCTATTTTGCCCAGGCGATCACTGAGACTCAGGTCGACCTGCTGTTGATGCCGGTTGCCGGCTTTCGCCGCCGGCTGGCAGAGTCCGAAGAATTTCGAGAGTTTGTTTTTACCGGTTTCTCTGAGCGTTTGGCCGCGCTGATGCAACGCACAGCTGAGCTTGCGTCGCATACCGTCGATCAGCGCCTCGCCGCCGTGTTGCTGGCGCAAAGCGAGATGTCTGCCGACTGGGCCGTGCAATTGACGCATCAGCAATTGGCGGTCGAGATCGGCACGGTGCGCGAAGTGGTCAGCCGGCGGCTTGCGGCTTTTGAGGCTCGTGGTCTGATTGCACGGCAGCGCGGCCAGATTCAAATACTGGACAAATCGCGGCTGGCACAGCAATTGGCGACCTGAAAATCGTCTAACGCCTGTGACAAAGTCACGCAGTGAACCTCCGCCTTGCGCGTACACTGAGATCTTTTCAAACGAGAAGGTCGCCTTTCATGAATTTCACTCGCAACGTAGGGTCTGTCGATAAAACGGTTCGCCTGATCGCAGGTCTGCTCCTTTTGGGCTGGGCGCTGTTGGGTGCAGGATTATCCAGTGCCAGCGGATTGATTGCCGCCATCGTTGGTGTCGTATTGCTGGTAACCGGGGCCGTTAATTTCTGCCCGTTGTTCAAAGTGCTGGGTATCAGTTCGCATCGGGCAGGGTGAGGTGACGCCGTCTTCATCAGGTACGCAATGCGACCGCAGTCGACGCAGGCTGGCCGGCCAACTGGTTGGCTTGTCGTCGATCAGCTGGGCGCTGGGCCTGCCATCGGCTGCCGTCGCTCGCGCGAAGGGTGGCGTGCTGTCGGTCCCGTTTCGCAATCAGACCTCGCTTGGTCACGCGCCGTTTGGCAATCAGGTGACAAACGCGATCCACAACTACAATCGGGTTTCTCCCTACGTTGCCACGGCCGGTCTGTTACATCGGGGTGGGCTGCAACTCGTAGTTGAGCTTGGCTTTAAAGTGCTGATCGATCTGCGCGGCGCTGATGAAAAAGGCGTTGAGCAGGAGGCGCGTGAGGCTGCCAGAATTGGCCTGCGTCGTTTGCACATGCCCGTGACCACGCGCGCGCCACTCGAAAAACAGGTAGTGCAGTTCGCAGCATTAGTCGAGGATCCGGCGAACTATCCGATGCTGGTGCATTGTGTCAGTGCCAACCGCACCGGTGCGTTGTGGTCCCTTTATCGGGCCTCGACTGGCGTTGATCCAGTTGTTGCGATAGAGGAGGGCAAGGCCGCCGGGCTTGCCAGCCGTGAGGGTGCAGTGCGAAGCCTATTGGGCTTGGGCTAGCGCGCAGCTGGTGTGGTGGCGCGTAGTCGGGTCTACCGGGGTCGCACGTGATGGACGCTTGGCGCATAATGCACGGGGCCCGTCCGGCCAGTGCAGGAGATCCTCGTCTGATATCAGCTTTGTAGTGCCCTGCGCATCTGCTGAGCTTTCGCTGTTCGGGCACCCACCAACCGAGGCGGCGACACATGGCAGCTAAACCCAACGTTGTACTGATTTTTACCGACAACCAACAGGCGTCGACACTGGCTTGCTACGGCAATTCCGAAGTCTACACGCCGAATCTGGACAGGCTGTCGCGGCAGGGAATGAAGTTTACCAATGCCTATTGCCCGAACGCCTTTTGCTCACCTTGCAGGGCGTCAGTGCTGACCGGTGCATTGCCATCACAGCACGGTGTACATTCGTGGATCGATGATCGCAACATGCAGGAGTGGCCCGCTGGCTGGCATGCATTGAACGGCATGCAAACCTTGCCAACGCAGTTACAGGCGCAGGGTTACAAAACCGCCCTGGTCGGGAAGTATCATCTGGGTGAGCCAACGACACCTGCCGAAGGATTTGATCACTGGGTGACACTGGAAGATGGTCATGTTCGAAGTTTCTATCGCAACCGGATTTTCGATAATGGTGAAGTCTATGAACAGCCTGGCCACTCGGTAGATTTTTTTACCGGCAAAGCGGTGCAATTCATGCAGCGCCAGGTGGCGGATGACCATCCGTTTTTCCTGTTCCTGCCGAATCCTGCACCCTACGGACACTGG
>CAZYDV010000547.1:0-2985 GCA_964646405.1 uncultured Granulosicoccaceae bacterium
CTGGCCACCGGCAATGGTGCCGACGATATTACCCACTGCAAATCCCGCCAGCGGCAGCGCGACGGCGTCAATCGCCAGATCATAGGTGGTTCGCAAGTAAGAGGCGTAATAAAACGCAGCCAACCCGAAAGATACCCGTTCGGCCACCAACGCGGTGAACAGCCGCACTACCGGTCCGGTCATGGCCTCACGCAGTGGCGTGGCCGACCGTTTATTCGAGCCGACAGGCTGCGGGTTTGCGCGCCCCAGCCCCAGCAACATGCACAACGCCGCAAACGCGGCCAGGCTCGCGAGCGCCAGATGCATACCCCGCCAACCGATCGAGGCACCCAGCCAGGCGGCAACCGGGATACCAAACAGCAGCGTCAGCGACTGCCCGCTCATCACGTATCCCAGCGCCCTGCCATGGTAATTACTGTGCGCGCGCAGCGCGACTTCAGCCAGGATCGATGTGGTGAAGGCACCACAAAAAATGCCGGCTGACAGCACCACCGCGACCAGTGTCCAGTAATTCTGGACATGGGCGGCTGCGACCATCGCCAGTGCCAGTAACGCAGGGCATACCAGCAGAAATCCACGCCGCCCGAGCCGATCTGAGGCACGTCCTGCAAGGTACGATGAAACACCCCAGGCGGCGGCTGTCAGGCCAAACAGATTGGCGATCGAGGGCAACGAGACGCCCAGATCCGCCGCCATATCCGGCAGAAAGGGCGCCCGCGTGCTACCCGTGGCGGTAGCGGCAAAAAAGCCAATACAACCGGCAATCACCAGCCGCCAGGGCATGGCATGTGAAGTCGACATCAATGAGTCCGGAGAACAGCTACGCCGGGTAGCAAGGTGCTGACACTACGACCGGGCAGTACGGGGTGAGGATCAAGACAGGGTCACACAGGCTGTGGCCGCTGTCCAGAAAACTCCACCAGACAGAGGCCTCCATCCCTACCGGCGACTTCGACCTAATCGATCCGGTTTCATCAGATGAATGCTGTCAGCCAGCAAAGATACGGTCGCCGACACGCCGGGCGCGAGCCCGTTGCGCTCGGCTACATGCAACGGCACCGACAAATACACCGGCGGTTTGTTCGCACGCGCCACCTCCACCGACACCATTGCGTTGTCGCCCATCGTCAGGACCTGAGCCACATGGCCCTGGACCGGATTCTCGCGCTCACCGCGCGAGGGCCGCTCGCGTCGATGCAACACAATGTGTGACTGCGGGATGCACCAGTGCACGGCATCACCGGCGACAAACCCGTTCGAGCGACTGGCGACCAGTTGCCTACCGCGCCACTCCAGTAACACTGATTCATCGGCCTGAGTCTCGAGCACAGTGGCACGAAAAACATTCTTCATGCCAATCAGTCTGGCGACCAGTACCGTGTGGGGTCGCGTCATCACTTCGCGCGCGGTGCCACTTTGCAGCGTTGTACCCTGCGACAACATGCACAGCGAATCACATAGCTGTATCGCTTCATCGAGATCGTGCGTCACGAGGATTGTGGGTATCGACAGCTCACCGCGCAACTGCGCAAGCTCCTGATACAAACGCTCGCGGGTCGCGCGATCGACCGCAGCAAAAGGTTCATCGAGCAACAGCACGTCAGGCCCACGCGCCAGTGCGCGCGCCAGCGCCACGCGCTGCTGCTGACCACCAGACAAATGCCGCGGATAGCGATCGCCAAGACCATCGAGATTGACTCGCGCAAGCCAAAGCTGTGCCCGCTGACGGCGGACCTTACGCGGCAGATCGCGACAGCCCTGCTCCACGTTCTGTAGCGCAGATAAATGTGGAAAGAGCGCATACTGCTGAAACACGAAACCCGTGCGTCGCTGCCGGGCGTGTAGCGAGTGGTTTAATTCACTGTCGAACCAGGTGTTGCCGGCACACTGCACGACACCATTTTGTGCCTGACGCAGACCGGCGATGATTCTGAGTAACGTCGATTTGCCCGCACCGGATGGGCCAACCAGTGCCAGCATCTCACCGTCGTTACAGTTAAACGTAGCATCCAATGGAATGGGTGTCTGTTGCTGCACACGCACGTGCAATCCAGACGATGGCAGCGGATCGCTGGCCATCAAGCGATACTCACTGTGACGCGTTCTCGATCACGCGCAATTGCTGGTGCCAGCCACGGATATCGGATTGCGATTGAATATCGGGCCTGGATAGTGCCTCAGCCAGATCAGCCATCGAGTTGAGATTATGTATCGAGCGAAAGTCATTCACCCACGGCAATATGGCTTTGGCCCCTATTGTACGCGGCTCATACGCCTGATAACGCAACAGCGGGTTTAGCCAAATCAAGCGGCGGCACGAATGGCCTAAGCGTTTCATTTGTGCGGCCAACCCGTCGGCCCCATCCCGATCCAGCCCATCGCTGATTAAAATAACGATCGCCCCCTGCGATAACACCCGGCGCGACCACAGGCGGTTGAATTGCTCGATACACGGGCCAATACGTGTGCCGCCATTCCAATCGTTGACTCCCTCAGACACTTTAGATAGTGCCAGATCCACATCGCGATAGCGCAGGTGACGGGTGATGTTGGTCAGACGCGTGCCAAAAACAAAACTGTGTACTTTGTCGCGAGCCGATGTCACGGCGTGGAGGAAATGCAAAATCATGCGCGAATACTGACTCATCGACCCCGAGATATCACACAGCGTCACCAGCACCGGCGGCCGCGTGCGTCGTTCGCTGCGCAGCAGCGGCATGGCATCCGGCTGGCGCAGGCTGGCACGCATTGAGGCGCGCTTGTCGATCAGGCTGCCGCTGGCTGCAGCCTGATAGCGCCTCACCTTCAGCGGCTTTGTACCCAGTTTCATCCGTGCAATCACCTGTTGTGCCGCGCGCATCTCGTCGCTGCTCATGCTGTCAAAATCCATATCCATCAAGCGCTCGCGATCGGACCAGGTCAAGGTGGCACGATATTCCTCTTCCGGCTCTTCTGCCCGCGGTGCCGGCTTGTTGTTGCGGTTTG
>CAZYDV010000548.1:0-2974 GCA_964646405.1 uncultured Granulosicoccaceae bacterium
ACACCAAACAGCCCGGCACTGGCTAAAGCCCCCGACACCACCGACGCACAGCCGGAGATCACCGTGATAAACGACTTGGCGATGTAATTTGCACCCGACGCCGGATTGAGCCCGACCAGCGGCGCCATCACACCGCCGGCAAGCCCTGCCAGCGCAGACCCCGCCGCAAAGGTGATCAGATAGACCCGCGACGGGCTATAGCCAAAGGCCGAGGTCATTTCAGGATTTTGCATCGCGCCACGCGCGATCAGACCGGCGCGCGTGGTCTTCAGCGCCATGTAAAGACCGATGGCCACCACAATCGCCATCAGAATCACAAACAGGTTGTAGCCGGATAGCTGATAGCGACCGAAAGTAAAACCGGCAATCGGGGTGGCGATACCCGTGGTGGTGTTACCAAAGATCATGGTCATCGCGCCCATCATCGCGAGACTTAAGCCCCAGGTGGCGAGCATGGTGTTGATCAGCCGCCCGTACAGCCAGCGAATGATGAGCCGCTCGACAATGACGCCGAACACGGCCACCACCAGCGGTGCTACCACCAACATCGCAAGATAAATGTTTACGCCTGCCTGATGCGAGACGATGGCGGCGTACCCACCGAGGGTGAGAAACTCGCCGTGGGCGAGATTGATGACCCGCATCATGCCAAAGATCACAGCAAGCCCGGCACTGATCAGTACCAGTACCGCGACCGCATATAGAATTTCAACGCCGACGACTGCTGCGTAGTCCACTCGTGTTACCCAAGGCAAGGTGAATCGGCGGGCCCGTCAGTGGCGACACCGGGGCAACAGCCCCGGCGCGCACTGGTAAGGCAGATCACTAGATCGATATTTCGTACTGCTGGTTGTCGTCGGGGTTGGCTTGCAGATCGCACACACCCTGCGTGTCGACTGGCTGTCGCTCGCCGAAGCTCTTGACCACATTCATCTTTTGATCGCGCACCTCAACCAGATGCACCGAGGTGATCGCGTGGTGGGTTTTCGCATCGAGCGAAATCTCGCCGGTTGGGGCGGCGAAACTGACACCACTCTCCAGTGCCTCGATGACCTTCTCGCGCTCAATTGAATCGGCTTTGCGAACGCCCTCGGCCCACAGGTGCATGCCCTGATAGGTTGCGACCGCCAGCTCGTGCAGATCGTCGATACCGCCAAAGCGCTGCTCCCACTTTTGCAAAAATGCCTTGTTTTCCGGCGTGTCGAGCTCCTTTGAGAAGCTGTATACCAGCATGATGCCGTCGCCCTCTTCCTTCGTTAGTACCACCTGCTCATTGCCTGCACCCATGGTGGTCGAGGCCATGGGTATCTTTTTATTCATGCCGGCCGCCGCCCACTGGCGATAGAAAGACAAGTGCGCACCACCCACCAGCACCGACATGATCATGTCGGGTGCCGCCTCCTGAATCTTCGCAATGGTGGCACCAAAATCGGCGACATCGAGCGGGAAGAAATCGGTTTGCACCACTTCGCCGCCGTTTTCCTTCGCGTAGTGCTGAATCCACTTCGCGGTGATATGGCCGTAGTTGTAATCCGCCGCGAGGGTGTAGATTTTCTTGCCCCAGCGCGACATGGTCTCTGGCACCAATACTTCTGCCTGTTGCGCAGGCGTGATACCGGTGCAAAAAATATTGCGATCACAGACACCCCCTTCGTACTGCACATTGTAGAAGTACAACGTCTTCGACTTGCGCAGGGTCGGACGAATTGCCTCACGTGAGGCAGACAGAATGCCCCCATGCACCACATCGACCTTATCCCGGCGGGTGAGCTTTTGCGCGTACTGGGTATATAGCGCCATGTCCGACTGGGTGTCGTAATCGATCTTCTCCAACTGCCGCCCAAGCAACCCACCGGCGGCATTGATCTCCTCAATCGCCAGTGTCACCGCCTTGTCCATGGGTTTGCCGTAGAGATCAAAGATACCGGAGGTATCAATGATGCTGCCAACTTTGATGCTGTCTGCACCCAGTGCCACCGGTGGAATGGCGAGTGTGGCTGCCGACGCGGCAGCACCTTTGAGTAACGTGCGTCTGTTCAGATTCATGTCGTCTCCGCTGGAGGTTTCAGGGTAACCGACGCGCGTGTTGCGGCCGGGCTGGTCGTGGGTGCCGCGTTAATCCTTATCAGGCGTGTCGCCATCCGGCTTGCCGGTCTGATCGCCAAGTTCCAGATTCAGTCCAATCGACTGTCCGAGCTTTTGCATCGCCGGTAGCTGGAGCGCCATATTGAGCATCCCGTCCACTGCGTTGTTCATTGGCGAACCATTTGAGCTGCCAGCGGCGTCGCCGCCGACACCGCCGAGCCCGGAAATCTGGTTGATGCGAATCGAATCGATTTTCTCGGCCGGCTTGACCATCTGCCGCGCGAGTTTGGGCAGTTTGTCAATCTTGTGGATATCGACTTTCATCTGCAGTACGCGATCGCTGATTTCGTTCTCTGCCGATATGATCGCCGCCTTGCCATCCGCTTCGGCCTGCATCTCGCTGCGCGTTGCGATCGCGCGCAACTCGGCGGCGCGACTTTCGGCCTGCACGCGCTCGAGCATATTTCGCACCTCGCTGGCGGCACGCTCTTCACTGCTCTGGTTCTCACTGCGAACGCGCACCGCAGATATCTCAAGCTCGCGCTCAGCGGCGAGTTTTTCGCGCTCAAGCTGCACCACTTCCTGCGCCTCGACGACAGCACGCCGCGCAAGCTCTTCGTCGGCGGTCGTCTTCACTTCTTCGGCGCGCTTGCGCGACAGCTCGATCTGGCTATCGATTTTGGCCGTCTCGGCGGCCAGCAACGCGTGCACTTCCATCTCGCGCAGGGTGCGATCGCGCAGGATCTCGCTGGCGCGGGTTTCGCGCTCGCGCTCGATTCGGGATTGCTCGGCCAATTGCTCAGCCTGTTGACGCGTCTGCTGTTGCTGTGCGTCGGACTCGGATTTCAACTGCTCGACGCGCAGCGCCTGGCTGATCTGCGCCTCCTGT
>CAZYDV010000549.1:0-2957 GCA_964646405.1 uncultured Granulosicoccaceae bacterium
CTGTTGCGCGGCGGTCAGGCTGATTGTTTTTTCTCGATACGGGCCAAAGCCTGTTGATTTTTGTACGTTCTCATACCAGTACGGTGCCCAGACCCCATCGGAATCGCGTGCGCCCGCCGGCCAACTGAGCATCGACTCGGAAAACTCGACACCGGCCCTGTCGCAGATGGCGCTTAGCGTGGCGGTCGGATCGCGCAGGACATCGTCGGCGGCGATCACCAGAGGCTCTCCTGCCTGTCGCGTTGTCAGGTGTTGATACAGGCGGTGCTGCTGCTCAAACCCAAGATCTGCCGATGTCAGGTCGGGTCTTGCGCGCGCATAGGACGACACCACCGCCTCGGGCGAGCGAATCAAAAATATATTGACCAGTGCATTGATCCACTCCAGTGACATGTGTGGCAGTAAATGTTGGGTCATATGTTTCTGATAGTGAATGCGGTGATCGCCTTCGTTGCCGGTGGCGCACTGTGCAGCCACGTCTTCCCAGTCGATTGACTGCGACGCGATGATTTGATCGCGTCCCGGGTGGTCGATGCCAGTCGCCTGCAGGTAATGAGCGTAGAAAGGCTCGTCCGTCACCCGTGTATCAGCGCGATTTTCCCAGGCTCTCATCATCGCCGTCGAGATATTTCGGGGCCCTGACCACATGCCGATGCGAATCCGCGCTGAGGCACTGCCGTGACTGGTCATCATCAGTGCTCTCCGTTGAGCGAATCGACGAGCCTGCATTGTACCGACACGTGAGCGAACGCGTGCTGAGCGCACAGCGAGTCAACCCGTATTTCCACAACATTGCCTGACGTTAATGCCTCCGGCTGCAGTGGAGTAGAGATAATCAACCACCAATCGAGAGTGGTTCATTGCCACATTGCGCACGCGACAACGGATCGCGTCGTCCTGGCGGCATCAGATTCAACGGCATAGAGAACAATTGTGGAATATCGGAAATTCATGTGCATCGTCTGTGGCTGGATTTACGATGAGGAGGCTGGCGCACCGGAAGATGGCCTGGAACCTGGCACGCGTTGGGATGACGTGCCCCTGAACTGGATGTGTCCGGATTGCGGTGCGACCAAGGAAGACTTTGACATGATCGAAATTTAATTGTCGCTTGCGCCTTGCTTTTGGCACCAGGTGAACTTTAATTACTGATTGACCGGTTTGGCCTGAAGTTTGGGCCATGGCCGGAATATCATTACTCCGGGCCTGCGAGACTATGGATCAGCGAACATCACTCCTCAAGTTCATCATTGAGGAACAGCGTCAATATCCGAACGCGACGGGTGAATTCACCGGTTTGCTCGCAGATGTTGTCACCGCTTGCAAGAAAATCAGCAGTCTGACCAGTTGCGGCGGTCTGGCAGAACAGGCGATGGGCACAGCAGGGTCCGAGAACGTGCAGGGCGAAACCCAGAAAAAGCTGGATATCCTGTCGAACGAGATCTTTATCGAGTCCACTCAGTGGAGTGGCAATCTGGCCGGCATGGCTTCCGAAGAGATGGATGACTGCTATCCCGTTCCCGGCCAGTACCCGCGTGGCAAATACCTGATCACCTTTGATCCGCTGGATGGTTCATCCAATATCGATATCAATGTATCAGTGGGGACCATATTCTCGATCATGGTCGCACCTGAGGGCACGGATACCGTCAGTAACGGTGACTTCCTGCAATCCGGCGTCAAGCAGGTGTGTGCCGGTTATTGTCTCTATGGCACGTCGACTATGATGGTGCTGACGACTGGTCGTGGTGTGAATGGATTTACGCTCGATCGCAGCACGGGCGATTTCCTGCTCACGCACCCGGCGATGGAAATTCCGGCGGACACCAACGAGTATTCGATCAACCAATCGAATACCCGGCACTGGGAGCCGGCGGTGCAACGCTACATTGACGAGTGCCTGCGGGGCACCAACGGCCCGCTGGGTAAGAACTACAACATGCGCTGGATTGCCTCAATGGTGGCAGATGTCCATCGGCTGTTGTGTCGCGGGGGCGTATTCATGTACCCGATGGATGCCAAACTGCAGGCCAAAGGGCAGAACGGCAAGCTGCGGCTGCTATACGAGGCCAACCCGATGAGCTTCATCGTCGAACAGGCACAAGGACTTGCGAGCACCGGGCGGCAGAGAATCATGGAAGTCACGCCAACCGAACTCCATCAGCGGGTCCCCGTGATCATGGGCTCTCGCAACGAAGTTGAACGAATATTGGGTTATCACAGTTAGCGCGCCATCGACGCCATTCTGGGAGCGCAAGACGCTTTCGCAGATGAGTGACACGGAGTGGGAATCGCTCTGTGACGGTTGTGGTCGCTGTTGTTTGCAAAAATTGCGCAGCGAAGATGATGATTCGGTTATCTATACCCGGGTTGCCTGTCAATTGCTCGATACGCAATCGTGTCGCTGCCGGGACTACGCCAACCGGCGCGAGAAGGTTGCCGAGTGTATCTCGCTGGACGCAGACAACCTGGAGGCATTCGAGTGGTTGCCAGAGTCCTGTGCCTATGTGCGAATCCATCGGGGGCTGGGGCTGGCGGCGTGGCACCCACTGGTCAGCGGAGACCCGCAATCGGTCCATCATGCGGGTATTTCGGTGCAAGGACAGGTTGTCAGCGAAACCTGGATACATCCGGATGACATTGAGACCATGGTGATCGAATTCGATGCCGATTAAAAAAAGTTCATCCTGCGGTAGCAGTAGAATTTCGCGTTACACTGGAGAGGTCAGCGATTGTTCGACAACGCGGCCCCGTTGACAGGGAATGTGAAGTCCGGACGTTGTTTGCCCGGCGTATGGCCATATTTTTTCATTAGCATTAACAGAACCTGGAGCAACCGTGACAACAGCGGCCCAAACCCAAGAGCGCAGACGCGACCCGAAAGAAATTGTCGATGCGGTCGTCGAACAGCGCAAGAAAACCTTCGAGGCGTATTGCATACTCGGTGGTGTGGCATC